>JBASJO010000473.1:0-7170 GCA_049655365.1 Rhodoferax sp.
CCTTTCTCGTGTGCCGTCAGGTTCGTGCGTGGTAACCAATTCGCCACGACATTCCTTGTTTTACGAACTATTTCTATTGTTTTTTCAGAATAAACATGTTGATATCTCGATAAACTTTGACATCAATTTGAAAGGACGTTATGGAAACAATTGCCCCGCTATGGCTGTGGGTCACCTTCGGCGGCATTGTGCTGGTGTCGCTGTTCGTTGACTTTGTTGTGCTCAAAAAGCAGGGCTCGCATGACATCGGTGTCAAGGAGGCGCTGAACTGGTCGCTGGTCTGGATCTCGCTGAGCTTCTTGTTCAACGGACTTTTTTGGTGGGCAGTCAGGGACGCCACCGGCTCGACCGAGATGGCCAACACCAAATCGCTTGAGTTCCTGACCGGCTACCTGATTGAGAAATCACTGGCCGTGGACAACATTTTTGTCTTTCTGTTGATCTTCACTTACTTTGCGGTACCGACCCACTTCCAGAAACGGGTGCTGATGATCGGCATCATCGGCGCCATTGTGTTGCGCACCATCATGATTCTGGTGGGGGGCTGGTTGCTGGCCGAGTTCCACTGGATCTTGTATGTGTTCGGAGCGTTCCTGATCCTGACTGGCATCAAGATGTGGTGGGCCGCCGGCAAAGAGCCTGACCTGAACGACAACCCCGCCTTGAAGTTGCTGCGCAAGCTGCTGCCGGTCAGCAAGCATTACGACGGCGAGAAGTTCTGGACGGTCGAAAACGGCAAACGCATTGCCACACCGCTGTTCATGGTGATCTGCCTGATTGCGCTTACCGATGTGATTTTTGCGGTGGACTCCATCCCCGCCATCTTTGCCATCACCAAGGACCCGTTCATTGTGCTGACCAGCAACGTCTTTGCCATTCTGGGCTTGCGTGCCATGTACTTTTTGCTGGCCGCGGTGGCCAACAGGTTTCACTTGCTCAACTATGGCCTTGCGGTTATTCTGGTATTCATCGGTACCAAGATGTCCTTGATCGATGTGTACAAAATTCCGGTGCATGTGTCGCTGGGGGTGGTGGCGGGCATATTGGCCTTTACCATGCTGCTGAGCCTGCGCATGACCCCTGTGCGAATCAAGGAGTGAATCGTCGCGTGAGCTGCCCGATCTGGAGATAAGGCCGATGGTTGTCTGGATGACTATAGCGCTGGGCTTGACGATGCTGTTGTTGGGCGGGGAACTGCTGGTGCGCGGTGCGGTGGCGTCAGCGAAGTCACTGGGCGTGTCGCCGCTGCTGATCGGGCTCACGCTGGTGGGTTTTGGCACCTCGACGCCGGAGTTGGTGACGAGTGTGACGGCTGCACTCAACGGCTCGCCAGGCATTGCGGTGGGCAATGTGGTGGGCTCGAACATTGCCAACATCTTGTTCATTCTGGGGCTGTCCGCGGTGATTTACCCGATGGCCGTCAACCCGAAGGGCTTCCAGCGCGACGCCATCATGATGACGGCGGCGGCGCTGGCTTGCCTGGGTGTGGTGCTTTACGGACGCATGGACATGCTGGTGGGCACGGCCTTCATTGCGATCTTGTTGGTCTATATTGTGTTTGTGGCTGTGCAGGAGAAACGCGCGCCGGACGAGGCGGCCCTGGTCGCCGAGCACCGCGCGGAGGATGCGCGTAAAGGGCCGGGCAAGATGGCGCTCTCGTTGACGATGGCAGTGGCTGGCATTGCGATCACTATTTTTGGTGCGCGCTTTCTGGTGGGCGGCTCGATTGGCCTGGCCAAAGGCCAGGGGGTATCGGACACGATCATCGGCCTGACCATTGTGGCCGTGGGCACCTCGATGCCCGAGCTGGTGACCTCCGTGATGGCGGCGCTGCGCAAGCATGCCGATGTGGCTTACGGCAACATCGTGGGCTCGAATATCTTCAACGTGCTTTTTATTCTGGGCGCTACAGCCATCGTCCACCCGGTTGAGATGCCTCGCCAGATTGCGGCTTTTGACATTTGGGTGATGCTGGTGGCGACAGGCTTGCTCGTTTACTTTGCTCGCACGGGCGCCAAACTGCAGCGCTGGGAGGGCTGGGTCTTTATTGCCGCTTATGCGACCTACACCGGCTATCTCATTTCTATTGCCTAAATCTTCACGCCAGAAATCCCGTCAAAGCGTGGCTTGCAGCAAACGCTGCACCAGCGGGTGTTGTACTTTCTTTTCAGTGCCGATGGCAAAGAAATGTTCGACTACCCCCTCGCAAGCACCCAAACGCTGCACTGCGTAATGGGCCAGCAAATCTTCGTGAACCCACTCGGCGGCCGGGAAGATCCCCATGCCGCTGGCGCCAAAAGTCTTGAGTAAAGCGCTGTCTTCAAACTCGCCCACCACGCGCGGGCGGATCGCGCGCTGCTCAAACCAGTGGTCCAGACGCGCTCGGACCGCCGTGTGTGCAGTGGGCAGCAGCATGGGCACATCGGCCAGGCTTTGGGGAAAGTTTTTGCCTGCGGCTGCCACCATGTCCGCCGTGCCATACCAGGCGATCGTGGAGGACCCCATGCCATGGCTGTAGAGCTTGATGTTGGGGTTGGTGGGTGCGGGGCGGTCTGACAACACGATGTCCAATCGATGCAGGGCCAGATCCCCCAGCAATTCGTCAAACTCGCCCTCATTGCACAACAGGCGCAAATGGGGCTCGGGGATCACCGGCCCTAACAGTCGATGCACCACCAGCTTGGGCAAGCCGTCGGAGATGCCCACGGCCAGGCGCACCGTGGGCGCGCTGACGGCATCGCGCACCCTGGCTGGCAGGTTTTCGCCAAGCTGAAAAATCTGGTCCGCCTGTTGCATGGCGGCCAGGCCCGCGTCGGTCAATACCAAGCCCCGCCCAGCCGGTTTGAGCAACGCGAAGCCGAGCGAACGCTCCAGTTCGCGCACTTGGGCGCTGACGGTTTGCACCGCCATGTCCAACTTGTCGGCAGCCCGTGAAATGCCACCTTCTTTGGCCACAACCCAGAAGTAGTACAGGTGTTTGTAATTGAAGGGTGTGCTCATGGTCTTGTTTTTTAAGAGTATCGTTTAAAAATTATCTGCTTTTTTAAGATCGTCCCCACTGCTATCGTCAAATTGTCTGCAACCTTTAGGAGAAAACCATGAAATGCCCAAGCTGCCCCGACACCACCCTGGTCATGAGTGATCGTCAGGGTGTCGAAATTGACTACTGCCCCGCCTGCCGTGGCATCTGGCTGGACCGCGGAGAACTCGACAAACTGCTGGACCGGGCCGCCACCGCACCGCTGCCCGCGACATCAGCTGCTACAGCGCCCCCACGGAGTCGTCAACAACCCGACTTTGAAGATTCGGATTTCCGCGACCGCCAGCGCTACCAGCACGGACGCAAAAAGTCATGGCTCAGCGAGATCTTTGACTGAAATCAAAAATAGTTGTCTTGCCGGTCCCGTGCCGCTTGGCGGGAGACCCGGTTGTGCCGGATTTTCCCCCATCTATTGATCCAGGTGGGGTTCTTCCTTGGAGCTTGCGGTGTAGCATCTTGGCCATCAAAACTGAGGTGATCCACCATGTCAAATCATCACACCGCGCAACGGGACGGGCCTGAAAGCAAAAGCATGGCAGGCCTCGAATCCGCCATTCGCGCCATCAACAAACAGGCCGATCCTTTCGGCATCATCTCCTCGCAGATCAATGCCCAGGTGGCCTTGATGATGCACCCGCAGGAATTTCTCAAAGCCGTGGACGAATTGTCCTCGGACTGGATCGCCCTGTATGACCATGCGCTGCGTCGCATGCTTGGCATGCCCACCCACGAAGTGTTTGAACAGAACCCGGAAGATGCCCGTTTTGCCGACCCCATCTGGACCGAGTCGGCCACCTGGGACATCTACAAGGAGTGGTACCTGACGTTTTCCAACCGGCTGCAGAAAATATGTCTGGAGACGCCCGGTTTGTCGGGTCACGCGCGCCGCCAGGCCGCTTTTTGGCAGCGCAATTGGCTCAACAAGGTGTCGCCCACCAATTTTTTCTGGCTCAATCCGCAGGCCATGACCCGCGCCATCGAAACCAAAGGGGCTAGCCTGCAGGCGGGGTTGAACAATTTCATGCGCGATGCGGCGGCCAAAAACATCCAGATGGTCGAGCCCGATGCCTTTGCCGTGGGCAAGGACCTGGCCACCACCGCGGGCAAGGTGATCTTTCGCAATCGGCTGGTCGAATTGATCCATTACGCGCCCACCACCAAACAGGTGCGCGCCATGCCCATCCTGATCGTCACACCCTGGATCAACAAGTTTTATATTCTTGACCTGACCGCGCAAAAGAGCATGGTCAAGCACCTGACCGATCAGGGCTTTTCGGTGTTCATCAGTAGCTGGAAGAACCCGACCGCGGACATGTCTGATGTGCGGCTTGACGATTATTTGCTGGAAGGCGTCGAGGCCATGCTCAACGCCACCACCGAATTCTGCAAGGTGCCGCAAGTGCACCTGGTGGGTTATTGCATTGGTGGCACGCTGGCTGCCACCTACATGGCCTGGGCCAACAAGCACTATGGCGCAGAACTGACGCCGGTGGCGCACTGGACGCTGTTGACCTCGCTGACTGATTTTTCCCACCCTGGCGAGATTGAGGTCTTCATCGATGAAGCCTGCATCAGTGCGCTGGAGGAATTGATGGCCCAAAAGGGCTATCTGGACGGTAGCGAAATGGCGAGCTCTTTCCGCCTGCTGCGCTCCAACAGCCTGATCTGGCATTACTGGGTGCAGAGCTATTTGATGGGCGAGAAACCGCCGCCGTTTGACGTGCTGTTCTGGAACACCGACACCACGCGCATGCCGCAAGCCATGCATTCCTACTACTTGCGCGAGATGTACCTGCACAACAAGCTGGTCAAGCGTGACCAGCTCAACATCGGCGGCGAGTCCATCGATTTGAACCGCATCACCCAGCCACTGTATGCGGTGACCGCCGAAGAAGACCACATTGCGCCTTGGCAGCAGTGTTATCTGATTCGGCGCGACATCCACCCCGAAACCCCGGTGCGTTTTGTCCGATCCAGCTCGGGGCACATTCTGGGCATCGTCAACCCCCCGGTGAATCCTCCCAAACGGAGCTACTGGGTGGCTGATCCCGAGGCTCATGACGACTCAGAGCGCTGGCTCAGCCGTGCCGAGAAAAAGCAGGGTAGCTGGTGGCCCGACTGGACCGCCTGGCTGCATGCGCGCACCGGTGACATGGTGCCCGCCTATGCCACCACCAGCCGAAAATTCCCGGCACTGGCGGACGCGCCGGGTACCTACGTGCTGGAGAAATAGGCTCAGGCGGTGGCGCTGACCGCCCGCTTCGGCAGGCCACGCGTCGGTGCCGCCGGGCTGTAACGCTCCAGCGCCAGACCCTCGGTGCTGATGGCGGGTTGCCGGCCGGTGACCAAGTCGGCCAACAATTGCCCGGAGCCGCTGGCCATGGTCCAGCCCAGGGTGCCGTGGCCGGTGTTCAAAAACAGGTTGGGGTACTGCCGGGTGGCACCGATGATGGGCGTGCCATCGGGCGTTTGCGGGCGCAAGCCAGTCCAGAACTCTGCCTTGGGCAGGTCGCCGCCGGGGAACAGGTCGGCAGTGACCATTTCCAGCGTGGCGCGGCGTTTGGGGTTCAGGCCCAGGTCAAAACCACTCAACTCGGCCATGCCACCCACGCGGATGCGATTGTCAAAACGTGTGATGGCCACTTTGTAGGTCTCATCCAGCACGGTCGATTGGGGTGCCAGGCTGGCGTCCAGCAAAGGCACGGTCAGCGAGTAACCCTTGACCGGGTACACCGGAATGTTCAGGCCCAGGGGTTGCAACAGTTGGCGCGTGTAGCTGCCCAGTGCCAGCACATACTTGTCGGCCTTGACCACTTCGGCCTCAGGCCCCGCCAATTGCACGCCCGTCACGCCCTGCAGGCTCTGGCCGTCAGACAGCAGTTGTTTCACATCCACGCCGTAGCGGAACTGCACGCCCAATTGCCGCGCTTTCTCGGCCAGTTGTTGGGTGAACATGAAGCAGTCACCGGTCTCATCAAGGGGCAGCCACAGGCCGCCCAACAGCCGGTCTTGCGTGTGGGCCAGCGCCGGCTCGACGCGGGCCAGTCCGGCGCGGTCCAGCACCTCGTGCGCCACACCGCAGGCGCGCAGCACCTCCAGGTCACGCGTCACGGCATCGAGCTGCGCCTGCGAGCGAAACACCTGCAGCGTGCCACCGGTGCGTTGCTCATACTGGATGCCGGTGTCAGCACGCAGTTGCTGCAGGCAGGCGCGGCTGTACTCCGACACGCGCATCATGCGTTCCTTGTTGGTGGCGTATCGCGACGGCGTGCAGTTGGCCAGCATGCCCGCCAACCAGCGCAGCTGGAATAGCGAGCCATCGGCGCGCAAGGCCAGCGGCGCATGTTTCTGAAACAGCCATTTGAGGGCCTTGAGTGGAATGCCGGGTGCGGCCCAGGGCGTGGAGTAGCCGGGGGAGACCTGGCCCGCATTGGCAAAACTGGTTTCCAGTGCTGCTCCAGGCTGGCGTTCCAGCACCGTGACCTCGGCCCCGGCGCGGGCCAGGGCATAAGCCGTTGAAATACCGATGACGCCAGCGCCTAAAACAACAACTTTCATGCGAACCTCATGTTAAACAATCGATTTGTGAAGTTTATGTAAGCATTAGCAGTAAATTTCGCTGTTTTAAATGGTGATTTCAATTGAAAATATCAACTGCAACTGAAAAACTCAATCCAAACCAAAAAAATGGCTGAACTCGACCGCATTGACAGAAAAATCCTCGACATCCTGCAGCGCCAGGGCCGCATCTCGATGACCGAACTCGGTGAGCAGATCGGGCTCTCGACCTCACCCTGCGCCGAGCGCGTTCGGCGCATGGAGCGCAGCGGTGTCATCACCGGCTACCACGCCCAGGTCGACCCCAAGTCGGTGGGTAAAACGCTGCTGGTGTTTGTTGAAATCACGCTCACCACAAAGTCGGGCGATGTGTTTGACCAGGTCCGCAAGGCGCTTTTGCACATGCCCGAGGTGATGGCGTGTTATCTGGTGTCGGGCAACTTTGACTACCTGGTGAAGGCGCGCCTGAATGCCATGCCCGATTACCGTGAGTTACTGAGCAGCATTCTGCAAAAGATCCCGGTGCCCTCGCAGTCGCACAGCTATGTGGTGATGGAGGAAGTCAAGGACAC
>JBASJO010000474.1:0-2589 GCA_049655365.1 Rhodoferax sp.
GTTTTGACCAGCTCAAACCCGTTCTGCAGGGCTTGCTGGCATTGCATCAGGGTCATGGCCGGTTGCTCGCTGGAATCGGCCGTGCCCTGCTCGGCCCCGGGCACCTTGCACACCCGCAGACCCGGGCGCCCGGCACCAGCGGGCAAACCCGCCAGAAAATCATGCTTGACACCGCAATCCACCACGGTCAGTGCAATCTGGTTGGCGCGTGAAAACACGCTCACGGCCGCGCCGCCGGCCAGAAAGTTTTCCACCATCTGCCAGCTCACGTCGCTGGGGTAGGCCGAAATGCCACGGCGCACCAGCCCGTGGTCACCGGCAAACACCACCAGTTGAGGCTCTTGCAACACGGGACTGTCGGACCCCAGAATTTCACCCAGTTGCAGGGCCAGCGCTTCGAGTCGGCCCAGCGAGCCCAACGGTTTGGTCTTGGTGTCGAGTTTGTGCTGCAGCACCTGAGTAAAGGCGCGGTTGCGGATGTCGGTCAGTTGGGGAAAGTTGGTGTTCATAAGGTTCCTGGATAAATGAATTGATCTGTCAAAAGTAACCCTGCGAGCAAGCTCATGAAGTGCCGGCACCGGACGGTGTATGGGACAGCAAACCGTCGAGCACGCCAGCTTCAAAATGGGTTTCAACAAAGTCGGCCATGCGCTCAAACACGGTTTCCAGTGTCGGCACCGGACCGCTCAGGCGCGCGCCAAACAGCGCCTGCAGAGCCACAGGGTCTTCAAACAGGCCATGCAGGTAAATGCCCAGCACGTTGCCAGTCGCATTGAGCCAGCCCAAGCCGCCCGGCAACACAGCACGCGCCACGTCACCGGCTTGGGCCATGGCGGCGTGCTGCGCGGTCTGGCCCTGGTGGATTTCGTAGCCACTGACCGGCACGCCTGCCAACGCGGCCCAGGGTGAGGCCGACGCCGCATCAGCACCGGCTTGGGGCGCGCTGGTGCCCTCCAGCATCGTGGTATCAAAGCAAGTCTGTGTGCGGCAAACTGTTTTAGCCGCCTCAAACACCGTCACCAGCGGCAGCAGCCCCAGACCCGGGGCATTGCCTTGGATGTCCTGCGGGTCAATCAGCGCCTCGCCCAGCATTTGCAGACCACCGCACACGCCCAGCACCGCCCCACCCTGCGCCGCATGGCACGCCACCGCGGCATCCAGCCCCTGCGCGCGCAGCCAGGCCAAATCGGCGCCGGTGGCTTTGGAGCCGGGCAAGACCACCCAATCCGTTGCCGTCAGCCCCGCCAGATCGGCGGGTGAGCGCACCCACATCAAGCGCACACCGGGAATGTTTTTCAGCGGCTGGAACTCGTCCAGGTTGCTGATGCGCGGGTAGGCCACCACCGCCACGGTCAGACTGACCGCACCTTGGCTGGTGCTGCGCTCATCAAACACACCATCTTCTTCCGGCAGCCCATGTTGCCACCACATCGGCAAGGTCGCCACGGTGGGGATGCCCGTCAAATCCTGCAGCATCTGCGGCGCGGGGGCCAGCAGGCTGGCATCGCCACGAAACTTGTTCAGCACAAAACCTTTGATCAGCGCGCGCTCATCCTCGGGCAGCAGCGCCCAGGTACCGTACAGATGGGCAAAGGCGCCGCCCCGATCAATGTCGGTCACCAGCAGACAGGCGGCGCGGCAATGGCGCGCCACGCGCATGTTGACGATGTCGCTGCCCGACAAATTGATCTCGGCGGGGGAACCCGCGCCCTCGATCACCACCACGTCGTTGTCAGCGCACAGTGCATCCAGCGCTGCGGCGATCTGGGGCCAGACGTGGTTGCTGCGGGTGCGCCACGGCATGGCAGTCAGCGCATCACTCACCTGCCCCATCAGCACCACCTGGCTGTGCGTGTCGGCCTCGGGCTTCAACAGCAGCGGGTTCATGCGCACCTCGGGCTCGGCCTTGGCGGCCAGTGCCTGAAAGTATTGGGCGCTGCCGATCTCGCCCTGGCCATTTTGCGAAGCCACCACTCTCGCGTTGTTGCTCATGTTCTGCGCCTTGAACGGGGCTACCTTCAGCCCCTGGCGCGCGTAATGACGGCACAGCGCGGTGGTCAGCCAGCTCTTGCCCGCGCCGCTGGTGGTGCCCAGCACCATGATGCAGGTAGCGGTCATTGCAAATTCTCCAAATGTGCTGCTGTTAACTTGTTTTCTTGCAGTCCACACGCCAGCAGCGCTTGTGCCTGCGGCCCCAACACCCCCAGCCGCACCCAGCCTGGCAGGCCAAACGAGGCACAGTCGCGCAGCTTGATGCCGTGATCCGCCCGCAAGGCGGACAGGTCGATCGGCTGCGGCGGCCGGGCGCAGAAAAAATTCGCCTCGCTGGGCAGGCAGGTCCAGCCCAGGGTTTGCAGCATGTCGATCTGGCGCGCTTTCCAGTCGCGCAGCGTCGGCAGGCACTCAAGCAGCCAGGCTTGCACCTCTGGCATCACCCAGGCTTGCAACAGCGCCACTCCGTGCGCGCCCAGCGGCCACGACGGGGCGATCAGGTTGAGGCTGGCAAGCGCAGCATCGATTTGACCTTGCTCCCTTGCGGATGAACCGGCTGGCGCTATCCCATATGCAGCACGCACACCCGTCAGACCC
>JBASJO010000475.1:0-5155 GCA_049655365.1 Rhodoferax sp.
TGGCCTGGGTGGGCCTGACCGAAGACCAGGCGAAAGCCCAGGGCATCAAGGTCAAGAAGGGTCTGTTCCCCTGGAACGCGTCGGGTCGGGCCATTGCCAATGGCCGCGACGAAGGCGTCACCAAGCTGCTGTTCGATGACAGCCCCGAGGCGCACGGCCACGGCAAGATCCTCGGCGGCGGCATGGTCGGCACCCACGCCGGTGACATGATTGGTGAAGTGGCGCTGGCCATCGAGATGGGGGCTGACGCCATCGACATCGGAAAGACCATTCATCCGCACCCGACGCTGGGCGAGTCCATTGGCATGGCAGCGGAGGTGGCGCACGGCAGTTGCACCGATTTGCCGCCGGCAAAGAAGTAGACTCTAAATTTTGGTCATTGCGCAAAGCCCGAACCCGAAACGGTTCGGGCTTTTTGCTGTCTAAAACTGTTGGACCAGCCGCAACTGTGAAAAGTTGGAATGTCGGGCGTTGCGCGAATGGGTGGTCACCATGTACTGCAGCGTGACGATCGTGTCGATGACCGGAAGCCGGGTGGTGAAGAAGGCGCCGAGTCCGGTGAGTTGCAGGCGGCTGCTGCCGAACATCAGGTTGTTTTGGTCGTCCTGGTACTGCCTGACGTGCACGCCATGCAGACCGACGGGGCCGATCGGTGTCATGTAGCCGGCAGCGGCCTCAAGTCCGATCCAGTCGCCGCTTTTCAATTGCTTGTCCTTGTTCCGGCTGTTGAAGCCCATGATCAGCTTGCCCGAGAGCGCGATCTTTGCCGAGGGCAGGTAGGTGGCCTGTACTTCGGGCCTCAGGGTGAAATAGTTACCGAAGCCGATGTTGGGTCGCTTGGTCGCACTGTAGGCCCCGGTGGGCAGTACCCATGCGGCGCCGGCCCGAAATTTCCAGGGTCCGTCTTGACGCATCCAGCCCGCCGCCAGTTCAATGTCACCGATACCCGAGATGTTGCCGCTTTCCGCAGCGGCCAGGTCCGACAGTTGGGTCTGGTAGCTCGCTGCGAACTGCCCTTGAACAATGGCTTTGGTTGTATCAACCGGCTGCGCCGGGTGCGGCCAGTTGAGCATGGGCGATGCTGCGCTGGCCCGCACTTCCGATGCATTTTGCGCAAGGGGCAGCAGCGCGCCGAAGATGAGTTGACCGTCGCCGTAGCGTTCTTCGGTGATGTAGCCCAGCGCCAGTGCCATCACATTGGCATGGCCACTGGTCTGCAGCGCCACCCGGTTGGCGTTGTACACAGGGTCCAGTGGTGTTGCTTGCTTGGACAAGGGCACGATACCTGGCGCCGTGGTGATGCCAAGCTTGTTACCGTCGTCCCCGGTGACTTGTCGGCCATCGATGTAGGTGTAAGCCAGTGCGCCGATCCAGCCCGAGCTGCTTTGTGGCGCAAAAATCTCACCGCCGATGCTGCCTGCCAGGTTGTAGCGAACTCGAAAATCTTCCGCCGCCAGCACAGCACTGGCAGAAGCTGCTGCCAGCAGGAGGGAGGCGGCACGAAGGAGCTGAAAATGCATGAGGGTCTTTATCTGCGTTCAGGCGCAGGCACTTGCGCCAGGTAATCCGCCACCGCCTGCAGGTCGTCCTGCGCATAGGTCTTCAGCAGGGCGGCCATGGCCGGATTGGAGTTGCCGCGTTCCCCGTTGCGGATGAATTCCAGTTCACGCACAAGGTAGGGGTAGTGTTGCGCTGCCACCATGGGCGCAAAAATGGCGGCATTGCCTTCACCTTCGGCACCGTGACAGCTGGCGCAGTCCTTGCCAAACAATTCCTTGCCCCGTGCCACGCCCGAGCCCGGGCCCTTGCCAAGGGTTCCGGTCACCGGCAGCGCCTGCAGGTGGGCGGCGATGTCAGCCAGCGCTTGCAGGCTCAGCTTTTCCTTGGTCACCATGGGCTGCATGGGCGGGTTGTAGCGCAAGCCGCTGCGGATGTCGAGAACCTGCTTGATGATCACGGCGGCATGCTGCCCGGAAAGTCGCGGTGTGGTGCTGGTCGACCGGCCGGAGGCGTCCTTGCGGTGACAGCGTGCGCAGGCAAGTTCAGTGAACCCGGCCTCGCCTCGCTCGGGGTCAGGTTTGAGCGCCAGCACGCTGGCCCGAAGTGCGTCGGTCGCAGTCGGTGGGGTTTGTGCCTGGATTGGTAGCGCTGACGCGGTCAGCAAGGTGGCCAGGAACAGGGACAGGATAGGCGGCTTGATAAAACGCATGGCAGGCTTGGTAGTGTTGGGTATTTCCATGTGGGTGTTGGCGTGCGGGGTTCACAGGAAATCATTCTTTTCCTATACTGCTCCTGGTTCCCTGTGGTGGGCATGAATTTCACCCTTGACGGAGACAAGTTTAATGAATCCTGTGACCTCTGACCAGTTGGCTTTGCAGCGCCTGTATTTTTGGGAAAAAACGGCACCTGACCGGATCGCACTGACCCAGCCCATGGGCGGCGGTGTGATCCGGGACTTCACCTGGGCGCAGGTGGGTGATGAAGTACGGCGCATGGCCAGCCACCTGAAGGCTCAGGGCTGGGCGCCCGGCTCAAAAATTGCCATCCTGTCCAAAAACTGCGCCTGGTGGTTGATGAGCGACCTGGCCATCTGGATGGCGGGTTACGTGTCGGTGCCTTTGTACCCGACGCTGGCGCATGGCACGGTGCGGCAGATTTTGTTGCACAGCGAGGCGTGCGCCTGCTTTGTCGGCAAACTCGATGACTGGCCCGGCATGAAGCCGGGCGTGCCCGCGGACATGCCCTGCATCAGTTACCCGCTTTCTCCGGCTGACGCCATCAGCACTTATGAGGGTTGGGACGCCATTGTTGCCCGCAACGCGCCCCTGAAGGGCGAGGTGGTGCGTGAGTCCGATGAACTTGCCACCCTGATTTACACCTCGGGCACCACTGGTCAGCCCAAGGGCGTGATGCACAGTTTTGGCAATTTTGCCTGGGCGATTGCCACCGGCGCCGCCGCCGTGGGCATGACACAGCAAGACCGCATGCTGTCCTACCTGCCGTTGGCCCATGTGGTCGAGCGCGTGCTGGTGGAGCATGGCTGGTTGTACACCGGCATGCACGTTTTTTTTGCCGAATCGCTCGATACCTTTGCCAAGGACCTGCAGCGTGCACGACCCACGATTTTCTTCTCGGTGCCGCGCTTATGGGTCAAGTTCCAACATGGTGTGCACCACAAGTTGCCGCCGGCCAAACTCAATCGCTTGTTGTCGATCCCTCTCATCGGCGGCCTGGTTCGGCGCAAGGTGCAGAAAGCGCTGGGCCTGGACCAATGCCGTTTTGCCGCCGGGGGCGCGGCGCCCATGCCGGTGCCGCTGCTGGCCTGGTACCGCAAACTGGGGCTGCCCGTCAACGAAGGCTACGGCATGACCGAAAACCTGGCGGTGTCCAACCTCACGCTGGCCGGACAGAACCAGGAAGGCACGGTGGGTCCGGCCTATGCGGGCGTTGACATTCGCATTGATGCAGCAACCGGCGAGATCCAGATGCGCAGCCCGGCGCTGATGCAGGGCTATTACAAGGAGCCTGAGTTGACCCGTGAGACCTTCACCGCTGACGGCTGGCTGCACACCGGGGACAAGGGCCACATTGACGCACAGGGCAGGCTGCACATCACCGGGCGCGTCAAGGACTTGTTCAAGACCAGCAAGGGCAAATATGTGGCACCCGCGCCCATCGAAGACAAGCTGGTGATGCATGAACTGGTGGAGGCCTGCGTGGTCACCGGGGCCAACTTGGGCCAGCCACTGGGCATCGTGATGCTCAACGCCGAAGCCGTGGCACGTGCCGCTGATCCTGATCAGAGAGTGCAGATCGAAATTGCGCTGACGCAGCATCTGAACACCATCAACGCCAGCCTGGACCCGCACGAACAGCTTAAATGCCTGGTGGTCGCCACCACCGCCTGGACGGTCGAAAACGACATCGTGACGCCCACCTTCAAGGTCAAACGCAATCGCATTGAAGATGCCTATGCCGCCAATTACGAACGCTGGGAAGCGTCGGGCCAGCCGGTGATCTGGCAAGGCAGCTGAGAAAGTTCACGATCAATCATTCAAGACGGGGGAGGCCCTTATCGACCAACCTGATGACAGTTTTTTGACCCGCCTGGGCAAGGGTTTGCGTGCCCGATTGGGTGGCGCCTCGCCTGAAGTTGAACCATCAGCGGCGAGTGTGCCCGTCGTTCTTCAAGCACACGCCGACAAAATCACTAGCGCCGGGCAGGCGGTGTTGCAGGTGCGCAGTGGCGACCACGTGTTTGTGGGTACGGCCTGCGCCACACCGCGCGTGCTGGTGGCGGCGCTGGAGGCCAGCAAACCCCGGCCGTTGGATGTGGAACTGGTGCACTTTCTGACCGACCATGCGGTGCCGCACGACGACCAGGGCCGGTGCATTTCCCATTACCGGCACCGTACTTTTTTTGTCGGCCAGGACATGCGCGCCGCGGTCAAGCAGGGGCTGGCCGAGTATGTGCCGATGTCGATCGCCCGTGTGCCGGGCCTGATGGCGATTGGCCGCATTGCGGTCGATGTCGCACTGATCCAGGTTTCCTTGCCCGACGAGTTCGGTTATGTCAGCCTGGGTGTCTCGGTGGATGTGATCCCTGCGGCCGTGGCCAAGGCGCGGCTGGTGATTGCCGAGGTGAACCCGGCCATGCCGCGCTCCATGGGCGACTCGACCCTGCACCTCAGCCAGATCCACCAGCTGGTGCTGGTCGACACCCCGGTCATCGAGTTCGTGCACCCGGCGGCGTCCGAGCAGGCCATGGAGCAAATTGCGCGCTACATCAGCGGCATCATCGAAGACGGCTCCACGCTGCAGATCGGGCTCGGCCGCATCACCAACGAAGCCCTCAAACACCTGGCCGACCGCAAGGACCTTGGCATCCACTCCGACGTGGTCACCGACGCCATCATCCCGCTGCTGGAGCGCGGCATCCTGACCGGCAAGCGCAAAAGCAGCCAGGTCGGCAAGATCGTGACCAGCTTTGCCATGGGCTCGCGCCGGCTCTACGACCTGATCGACCGCAACCCGCTGTTTTCGTTTCAACCGATCGAGGTGGTTTGCCACAGCGCCACCATTGCCGCACAGCACCGCATGGTGTCGGTCACGCAGGCCTTTGCCGTTGACCTGACAGGCCAGGTGTGCGTGGACC
>JBASJO010000476.1:0-4008 GCA_049655365.1 Rhodoferax sp.
CGCAAAACCAGCCCAAGCTGGACGCCCTGCTACCGCTGGTAGCCCTGGGCACCGTGGCCGACGTGGTCAAGCTCGACACCAACAACCGCCGGCTGGTGGCGCAAGGCCTCAAACGCGTGCGCGCCCAAGCCCTGCCGACCGGGCTGGCGGCCTTGTTTGTGGCGGCCTCGCGCGAAGCCAAAAGCGCCACCACCTTCGACTTTGGTTTTGCCCTGGGCCCGCGCATCAACGCGGCCGGGCGCTTGTCCGACATGACGCTGGGCATCGAATGCCTGCTCACCGACGATGCCGGTCGCGCCCAGGAACTGGCCAAGATGCTTGATGCCATCAACCGCGAGCGCCGCGACATTGAAGGCAACATGCGCGAACAGGCCCTGGCCGTGGCCGAGTCGCTGTTCGAGGACGCGGCCGAAGCGCCAGCAGCCATTTGTGTCTTTGATGCCGACTTTCACGAGGGCGTGGTCGGCATCGTGGCTTCACGCATCAAGGACAAGTTTCACCGCCCCAGTTTTGTCTTTGCCAGCAGTGGCGCCATTGGCCACAGCCACGAGCTCAAGGGTTCGGGCCGCTCGATTCCCGGCTTTCACCTGCGCGATGCGCTCGACCTGGTGACCAAACGCTACCCTGGCGTGCTGCTGCGCTTTGGCGGCCATGCCATGGCAGCGGGTTGCACACTCAACGTTGACCAGTTGGACACCTTCGAGCAGGGCCTGAACGAGGTCGCCCAGGAGTGGCTCGATGCCGCCACCCTGACGCGCCGCCTGGAGACCGACGGCGCGCTCAAGCCAGAATACCGCCGCCCCGACCTGGTGGACACGCTGCACCATGAAGTCTGGGGGCAGGGCTTTGCCGCGCCCACCTTCAGCGAAGAACTCGAAGTGGTGTCGCAGCGCCTGGTGGCTGAAAAACACCTGTCACTCAAGCTCAAACACCGCGGCGAGCCGGTCGATGGCATCTGGTTTGGTCACACCGAGCCGCTGCCCAACCGCGTCAAGCTGGCGTTCAGGCTGGATGTGGACAGCTGGCGCGGTGAACGCCGGGTGCGATTTCTGGTGGAGGCAGCAGAACTGCCCGCCCAGCCCTAGAATCCTTACAAACATGAACACCCTGAACGCTGACCTGCATTGTCATTCCGTTGTTTCCGACGGCACCCTCACCCCCGAAGAACTGGCGCAGCGTGCCAAGGCCCAGGGCGTGACACTGTGGTCCCTCACCGACCACGATGAAATTGGCGGCCAAGCCCGGGCGGCGACAGCGGCGGCGGCCTGTGGCCTCGATTATCTGAGCGGCGTGGAAATCTCGGTCAGTTTTTTGCACCAGACGGTGCACATCGTCGGCCTGGGCTTTGATGTCGATAACGCCGCGCTGACCGAGGGGCTGCAGCAAACCCGGGGCGGGCGCTCGCAGCGGGCCATGGAGATGGCCACCGACCTGGCACGCGTTGGCATCCAGGGTGCCTTTGAGGGTGCGCTCAAGTACGCAGGCAATCCCAACCTGATCTCACGCACCCATTTCGCCCGCTATCTGGTGGAAACCGGGGTCTGCAAGGACACCTACGAGGTGTTTCGCAAATACCTCACCGAAGGCAAGCCCGGCTTTGTCGAGCACCGCTGGGCCAGCCTGAAAGATGCCGTGCGCTGGATCACCCAGGCCGGTGGCATGGCGGTGATTGCGCACCCGGCGCGCTACAAGTTCAGCGCCAACGAGGAACTGGCGCTGTTCACCGAATTCAAGGGCCACGGCGGAATGGGGGTCGAAGTGGTCACCGGCAGCCACTCCAATGCCGAGAGCGCCAACTACGCCGCGACCGCGCTTGAGTTTGGCCTGGCGGCCTCGCGCGGCAGCGACTTTCACAGCCCCGAGGAAAGCCGCACCGAGCTCGGTGCCCTGCCCGACCTGCCGGCCCAACTAACACCGGTATGGGCTTTGCTGGCCAAGCGCATTCAACACGCCCCCGCGCAGGTCTGAACGATCATGTCTTTCTGGAAAAGCCGGCAAGCCGGCGGCATTTTGTTGATCATTCTGGCGACCCTCACCTTTGCCACGCTTGACACGATGGCCAAGCATGCCATCCAGGTGGTGCCCCTGCTGATGCTACTGTGGTTTCGTTATGCGTTTCAGGCTGTGGTGACTTTGGTGCTGCGTTTTCCCGTGCAAAAAGCACAACTCTTTGCCACGCCGAATCCACGCTTTCAGGCGCTGCGCGGCGTATTGCTGCTCATCACCAGCGCCTGCGCTTTCTTTGGTTTGCAGTACCTGCCGGTCGGTGAATTCACCGCCATGACCATGCTCTCGCCCATGGCCGCCAGCGCGATGGCCGCGTGGACCCTCAAAACCTATGTCTCGCCACGGCGCTGGGCGCTGATGGGCCTGGGGCTGCTGGGCGTGCTGCTGGTGATACGACCCGGGGGCCAGGTGTTTGGCTGGGCGCTGTTGTTCCCGGTGTTGTTGGTGACCTCGTATGCCTGGTTTCAGGTGCTCACCAGCCGACTCAGCGGCGACGAAAACCCCTACACCACGCACTTTTACACCGGTCTGGTGGGTGCCTTGGTCATGACGCCCGTCATGCTGCTCAGTTGGGACGGCGCCGCGTTGCTGCGCTATTGGTATTGGTTTCTGCTGGTCGGTTTTTTGGGCACCTTTGGCCACCTGATGCTGATTCGCGCGTACAACCGCGCCAACGCCGTTGTTCTTTCACCTTATCTTTACACCCAGATTGCGTTTGCCACGCTGCTGGGCTGGCTGGTGTTTCGCCATGTGCCCGACGGCCTGGCGTGGGCCGGCATTGCCGTGATTGCGGCCAGCGGCGTCGGCAATGCCATGTTGTCGGCCCGAGAAGCCATCGGACTGCGACAATAGCGCCATGCCGCAAATTTTCGAAATCCACCCCGACAACCCGCAGCCACGCCTGCTGAAACAGGCCACCGCCCTGCTTGACGAGGGCGAGGTACTGGCCGTACCCACCGACTCCAGTTATGCGCTGGTGTGCCACCTCGACGACAAGGCGGCGGCCGACAAGTTACGTCGTATTCGCGGCGTCGACGACAAGCACCACCTGACGCTGCTGTGCCGAGACCTGTCCGAGCTGTCCGCCTACGCCAAAGTGGACAACCAGCAGTACCGGCTCATCAAAGCGGCCACACCGGGGGCCTACACCTTCATTCTGGAAGCCACCAAGGAAGTGCCGCGCCGCCTGAGCCACCCGTCGCGCAAGACCATCGGCCTGCGTGTACCCGACCACAAGGTGTTGCAGGAGTTGTTGGCGCTTTACAGCACCCCGCTGCTGGCCACCACCCTGATTGCTCCTGGTGAGACGGAGCCCATGAACGACGCTGACGAAATTCGCGCCCATTACAAGGGCCGCATCGCCGCCATCATCGACTCTGGCGCCTGCCCGCGCGAACCCACCACCGTGGTCGATTTGACCGGTGGCGAACCTGTGGTCATTCGTGAAGGTCGCGGTTCGCTGGCTGCCCTGGGGCTTTGATATGGACTTCGCCCAACTGATTCAAACCATCAGCCTCTACGCCATTCCGGTGTTGTTGGCTATCACCCTGCACGAAGCCGCGCACGGCTATGCTGCCAAACATTTCGGTGACAGTACCGCCTACAACCTGGGCCGTGTCACGCTCAACCCGCTGCCGCACATCGATCCGGTGGGCACCATCCTGATGCCGCTGATGTTGTACTTTGCCACCTCGGGCGCTTTTTTGTTTGGTTACGCCAAACCGGTGCCGGTGCGTTTTGGCAACCTGCGCAACCCCAAGCGCGACATGATCTGGGTGGCACTGGCCGGGCCCGGCGCCAACTTTTTTCAGGCGCTGGTCTGGGGCGCACTGCTGTACCTGTTACGCGGTGCCGACATCAACGAGCCCTTCCTCATTGAAATGGCGCAAGGCGGTGTGCTGGTGAATGTGGTGATGGCGGTGTTCAACCTGTTTCCTCTGCCCCCGCTCGATGGTGGCCGCATTCTGGTGGGGCTGTTGCCGTATCGCCAAGCTGTGCTGG
>JBASJO010000477.1:0-6029 GCA_049655365.1 Rhodoferax sp.
TAATGAGAAGGTCGGGTGTTCGATTCATCTCTCCGGCACCAACATTGATAAGGGTTTGTTGTTACGAAAGTAATAGCAAACCCTTTCTCTTTGGTGTCCATACCGACGCCAGTACCTGGTTTTGTACCGTTCTACCCCCCAATCAACCGCAGACGGGTTGCAGCCCTGTAACCGGTTCAAATGCAACGCCAGCCCCACCAACGCGGCTAGCCCTCTTTGACCTTCACAGGGACCATCTGCATTTCACGCACTTTGGCGTACCGCTCCACAAGGCTCTTGCGGCCGGCCTGGTACGCCCCTCCGCATCCTTGAACATGCCCACCTTGGGCGCGCGATCCAGCCATTCCCAATCGTTGCAAGCTTTGCGCAAGATGGTTCTCTGACCAATGCCATATAGCGGTTCGCTGCGGCCTTGCTGAAACCCTTGGCTCACACCCACAGCTCGCCCGGCTCTGCCTTGGCATCGTCGGCGGGAGACCCGAATGTCGGCATGCAGCTTTTCTCTATCACTTTTCCGAATATTTATTAAAAAAATTTATGACTTATGCACAAAAACAGGCTATGTTTTTGGGTCCCATGAAATACTTGCACCATCTCGCAACAAAACACATGGCTAAATTAACTTATTGATTTAAAAGGGTTTTATTTTTTGCTTTATTTTTAGGCAGTCTAAGGAAGACCTTGATTTATAAGGCTCCGGACGCGCTATTGACGAGCTATCAACAAAGTTATCCACAGAAACGTTGAATGAGTCAGGAAACCTCAAGAAATCAGACACTTATGGCGTTCTCATAAGGTCAATTCGTGGTTTTCTATAGCCTCTTCAAGCCAGTTGAATGTTCAATAAGAACAGTGATATGACCGCGCTTCTCAAAATCATGCTGACCTCAACCCCATGCCTCTGAGGCCTCAACCACACTAGGGTGCCGGACGCCCTGGACCCTGAGATCCGTCCCCCCGCGCCGACAGGTAGGCATACAGGTCCATGATGTGGGCGTTCACACGCGGCTCGCCCTGCCAGGCGGGCATGGTGAGCCCGCCCTCCTTGCGCTGCATCACGCCTTCGATCAGCGCTTCACGGGCGGCGCTGTCAGCACCGGACTGCCCTGCCGGAAGGCTCCAGTCGTAGCGCATCAGCACCAGTCCGACAAAGCGGCGCGGACCCATGTTGCGCACGATGGGCAACAGGTCCGGAGCGGCCACGCTGCCGGTCGCCGGCGCACCATGGCAACCCGCGCAGCGGTCCTGAAAAACGCGCCAGCCGGTGTAGACCGAACCCGGCGGCTGTGCGCGCTGCGCAAGCTCCTCGGCGGCCTTGGTGTTTTCGACCTCCAGGGCGCATCCACTCAGGAAAAAAACCGATGCCAAGGCAGCACCGCGCGCGAGATTCAAGGAAAACTTTTTCATGGTCACCACCTGCTACTTTCTTGCTGAATTTATGGCTTCATTTTGAAAGCATTAACTTCTGCTGAATTGAGATTTCTCATTCGCCACGCAATGAACCGGACCTAGTATGGTCCCAAGTCACACTTCAAGGCATGCACCATGAACCCCAAAAAACTGCTGTTCCACGACGATGCCCGCGCCAAGATCCGCAGCGGGGTGGACGCGCTGGCCGAGGCCGTCAAGGTCACGCTGGGGCCGCGCGGGCGCACCGTGATTCTGGAGCGTGACTTCGGTCCGCCGCAGATCGTGAACTCGGGCGTGCTGGTGGCCAAGTCGATTGAACTGGAAGACCGATTCGAAAACATGGGCGCGCAATTGCTGCGTGAGGTGGCGGCACGCACCAGCGAAATGGCCGGTGACGGCACCACCACCGCCACGGTGCTGGCGCACGGCATGATCCAGGAAGGCTTGCGTTACCTGGCCGGCGGCATGAACCCGATGGACCTCAAGCGCGGCATCGAGCTGGCCATCACCACCCTGGTGGCCGAGCTCAAGAGCATGGCCAAGCCCTGCGCCACCTCGCAGGAAATCGCCCATGTGGCTGCCATCTCGGCCAACAATGACCGCTCGATTGGCGATCTGCTGGCCAGCGCCATTGACAAGGTGGGGCGCGAAGGCGCGATCTCCATCGAGGACGGCTCGGGCCTGGAGAGCGTGCTTGAAGTCGTGGAAGGCATGCAGTTTGACCGCGGCTTTTTGTCGCCCTACTTCATCAACAACGCCGAGCGGCAAAGCGCCGTGCTGGAAGACGTGGCGATTTTGCTGTGCGAAGGCCGGCTGTCGTCGCTGAAAGACCTGTTGCCACTGCTCGAAGAAATCGTCAAGGCCGGACGGCCCATGCTGGTGATCGCCGAGGATCTGGACAACGACTCGCTGGCGGCGCTGGTCATCAACACCATCCGCGGCACCTTGCGCACCTGCGCCGTCAAGGCGCCCGGCTTTGGCGACCGCCGCAAGGCCATGGTGCAGGACATTGCGGTGCTCACCGGCGGCACGGTGGTGAGCGACGAGGTCGGCCTGACGCTGGCCAAGGTCAAGATGTCCGACCTGGGGCGCGCCACCCGCGCCGAGATCACCAAGGAGGCCACCACGCTGATTGGCGGCGCCGGCAACCCGCAGGCCATCAAGGACCGGATTGCCGTCATTCGCAAGGAGCGCGAACTTGCCACCAGCGACTACGACCGCGAAACGCTCGACGAGCGCGCCGCCAAGCTCTCGGGCGGTGTCGCGCTGATCAAGGTCGGCGCGGCCACCGAGACCGAACTGAAGGAACGCAAACTGCGGGTGGAGGATGCCCTGCACGCCACCCGCGCAGCGGTCGAAGAAGGCATTGTTCCGGGCGGCGGTGTGGCCTTGCTGCGGGCGCGCCGGGCACTGGCCAATCTGACCGGCAGCACGCTGGACGAAACCTCGGGCATTCGCCTGGTGTCGCGCGCCGTCGAGGAACCCCTGCGACGCATCGTGAGCAACGCGGGCGACGAGCCTTCGGTGATTTTGAACCGGGTGGACGAGTCGCCCGACCCGGCCTTTGGCTACAACGCGGCGACCCGCACCTATGGCGACCTGCTGCAGATGGGCGTGATCGACCCGGCCAAGGTCACGCGGCTGGCGCTGCAAAACGCCGCCTCCATTGCCAGCCTGATCCTGACCACCGATTGCATGATTGCCAAAGCGCCCAAACCGTCTTCCGAGTCCGAGGCACAAATGCCGGAAGGCGGCATGGCCCCGATGTATTAACCCAAACCCACCCAGAGGACCATCATGGAAAAGACCTGGATTTTGATCGCCAACAGCGAGCGGGCACGTTGCTTCGAGCGCGCGCCGGACCACACACTCACCGAGCTGACCGACTTTGTGTTTCCGCACGCCAGCCTTGGCGGCCAGGCCGGCGGCGGTGACCTGACTGGCGCCGCCGGCAAGGGCCATGGCCGCACCGGACACGCGGGTACCCAGTTTGAACCCAAGACACAGGTCGATGACAAGGCGCGCACCAGCTTTGCCCGGCAGTTGGCCGATTACCTCAACGACGCGGTGACCGGCAAACGCTGCAGTTCGGTCGTGCTGATCGCCAGCAGCAAGGTGCTGGGTGAAATCAAACCCCTGCTGAACCTGGCTGCCAGCAATGCCCTGAAGCGCAGCATTGCCAGTGACCTGACCCAGTTCACCGGGCTCGAACTGAAAAAGAGTGTCGATCGGGCGCTGGAACTGCCCGACTGATCTCCTGCGGGGCCGAATTTATTCGGCCTCACCACCCACGCTGCCCTCGCGGTACACCGCGCAGCCTTTCAGCCCCAGCTCCCAGGCCTGCAGCAGCACCAACTCAAGTTCCTGGGGCCGCGTGCCTTGCGGCAAGCGCACGGTTTTGCTGATGGCGCTGTCCACGCAGGACTGCACCACCGACATCATGCGCAACTGCTCTTCGGGGCTGATGTCGGCCAGCGTCACCAGGTGTTCGGGCAGGGCCGCGTGGGACCCGTTGATTTGCCTGAAAAGGCGCACAGCGGCGTCCTCCACTACAAAGCTGACGGGCTCACCATCGGCGCCGCGCACGCTGCGGTTGGCACGGGCGGAAAAAATGGGCTCGATGCCGCTCGACACCGCGTTGGCCAGCAGGCTGATGGCCCCGGCGGGGGCGACGGCCAACAAGTGGCTGTTGCGAATACCGTGCTCGGCAATCGCGTCCTGGAGTTCGTGCGACAAGCCCAATATGAAAGGGCTTGCGCCGTATTTGATTTTGTCGAACTCGAGAAAGTCGCCCTTCTCCTTGGCAATCTCGACTGAGGTGCTGTAAGCGGTGTCGCGAATCGCGCCCATGATGGCGCGTGTCAGGTCGAGGCTGGCCTCGGAGCCATAGCGCAGGCCCAGCATCGCCAGCATGTCGGCCAAGCCGGTCACGCCCAGCCCGATCCTTCGACTGGCGCGCACCGTTTTCTCCTGCGCCTTGAGCGGCAGCAGGGAAATGTCGTGTACATCATCCAGAAAGCGCGTGGCGATACCGGCTACCGCATTCAGACTCACCCAATCCACATTGGGGTGGGAGGAAAATGGGTCCTGCACAAAGCGCGACAGGTTGATGGACCCCAGATTGCAGCCACCATGGGGCGGCAAGGGCACTTCCCCACAGGGGTTGGTGGTGGCTATTTGTTCGCTGTACCAGAGGTTGTTGTCGCGGTTGATGCGGTCGATGAACAGGATGCCGGGCTCGGCGCAGGCCAGTTGCGCGGTCAGCAGCTTGTCCCAGATGAGGCGGGCCGGAACGCGCCGGTGCACCAGGCAAAGCTGGGGCATGGCGGCGCCGGACCAGATGCGCTCGCACACATCCACACCCACCGGAACCGGGCGCTGACCCAGCGGAAAGACCAGCGGCCAGGGGCTGTCGGTTTCGACGGCGTGCATGAAGTCGTCGGTAATGGCCACCGACAGGTTGAAGTGCGCCAAGACTGCACCCGCCAATTTTGCATCAATGAAGGCTTCGATGTCGGGGTGGTCACAGCGCAGCGTGGCCATCATGGCCCCCCGGCGCACATTGTGCGACTCCAGCACGGTGTTGGCGGCTTCCCACACGTTCATGAACGAGACCGGGCCCGAGGCCACCCCCGCGCTGGCCACCGCAGGCGCGCCGACCGGGCGCAAGGTGGAAAAGTCAACCCCGACCCCGCCACCGGCTTGCAGCGTCACCATGGCCTCGCGCAAGGCGTTGAAGATGCCCTGAATCGAATCTTCCAGCGACCCGGCCACAAAACAGTTGAACAAGGTGCTGTGGTGCGCTGTGCCGGCACTGGCCAGAATGCGCCCGCCCGGTAAAAAGCGGAAATCGTGCAGGATGGTGCGAAAGCGCTCGCGCCATTCATCGCGGTGATGTGTCTCTGCCGCCGAGACCGCCAACGCGACCCGGTCCCAGGTGACCTCGATCGAGGGCTCGGGTACCCGGCCGGGCTCCAGCCAACAGTACCGGGTGCGCCAGACATGGTCGGAAATGGCCTCGGTGATGTGCGTCGTGTGCGTGATATGCATGATGCGCCTTCGGTGTTATGCGTGACTTTCAGCGTAACTTTTGGCGACTGACAGGCTTTGATAAATCGCATATCTTGCGCGCTTTAAGGCACCAGCACCGCCGCGCCGTCAATGGCGCCAACCCTGAGTGCCGCGATGGCTTCATTAGCCTGAGCCAAGGCGAATGGCTGGACATGGGTGACGACCGGGGTGTGCTCAATGAGCGAAAAGAAGGCATCGCCATCCTCTCGTGTCAGATTGGCGACCGAGCGCAGGCTGCGCTCACCCCACAGCAACGCATAGGGAAACGCAGGGATATCGCTCATGTGGATACCGGCGCACACCACCACGCCGCCCTTGCGTGTGGCGCGCAACGCGGCGGGGACCAAAGCCCCCACCGGCGCAAAAATCAGCGCGCCATCCAGCGCCGCATCAGGCAGATCATCCGACGGCCCCGCCCAGCAGGCACCCAGCTGCAGGGCAAAGCGCTGGCTTTGCCGGTCGCCCGGGCGCACAAACGCATAGACCTGCTGCCCCAGCGCGACAGCGACCTGGCAAATGATGTGGGCCGCCGCGCCAAAGCCGTAGAG
>JBASJO010000478.1:0-4477 GCA_049655365.1 Rhodoferax sp.
GATAGACCACCATGACGGGTGAGCGCAAGCCTCCGGAAAAAATGGCGATCCCGGTGATCGACACCCAGATGCCAGTCATGCTCAGCTGGATGGCCGCGTTGATTTTGTTGACCGAGATCAGGTACCAGGCGGCCAGACCCACCACGAAAATAGCGGGAGGACCTATCAAGTTGACGGGTGAATTGGTAAGCATCGGACCCAGGGCCAGCAAGGTGATGATCGGGCCCAGCAGCAGGGCCGCCACCATGTGGCGCAACAAGGGCAGCAGCGTCTGCTGCGCGTTCAGCTCATCATCCATGGGGGTCCACATGCACCTGCAACCACCATTCCAGCAGCGCCAGATGCCAAAGTTTGCTGCCGTTGATGCGCGTGAAATGCGCCGGCGCCTCGGGGGCGGCCAGCAGTTTGTCCACATAGTCGCGCTGGTACAGGCCGCGCCGGATGCAAGCGTCGGACATCAAGATGCCGCGCATCATTTCCAGAAACGGGCCGCGCACGTACTTCAGCGCGGGGACCGGGAAGTAACCTTTGGGCCGGTCAATGACGGCATCGGGAATCAGCCCGCGCGAGATCGCCTTGAGCGGAAACTTGCCGCCTTCCTTGAGTTTGAGTGACGGTGGCATGTGTGCCGCCAACTGCACCAGTTCGTGGTCCAGAAACGGCGTGCGCACCTCCAGGCCCCAGGCCATGGGCATGTTGTCGACGCGTTTGACCGGGTCGTCGACGATCAGTGTGGTGGCATCCAGGCGCCAGACCTGGTCCAGGAATTCATCGGCGTCTGGCTTGCCCAGTTCGGCGGCGATCAGTTCGGAAGTCACATCACCCACCTGAAACGCCGGGGTGATCATCTGCAGGTACTCGCTGTGGTCGCGGTCGAAGTAATGCTGGCTGAAGCGCTCCAGCGGTGTGCCGCTGGCGGCGTCCATCTGCGGGTACCAGAAATAGCCGCCAAAGACCTCGTCAGCGCCCTGGCCCGACATCACCACTTTGACATCGTTGGACACCCGCTCGGCCAGCAAGTAGAAGGCAATCACATCGTGGCTGACCATGGGCTCGGTCATTTGCGCCACCGCTTCCGGCAGGCGGGCCATGACCTCGCTGTTGGGGATGCTGTACTTGTGGTGGCGCGTGTGGAAGTGGGCGGCAATCTGGTCGGAGAATTCAAATTCGTCGGCCTTTTCGGCGCCTGCGCCCAGGTCTTCGAAGCCGATGGAAAAAGTGCGCAAATCCGGCACCTGGTCCGCCAGCAAGCCGACCAGCAGGCTTGAGTCGAGCCCGCCTGACAGGAGAACACCGACCGGCACGTCGGCGGCCAGCAAACGGCGCTTCACGCTTTGTGCCAGTTGCTCACGGGTGGCCACCAGCCACTCGGCTTCTGACAGGGGCGTTTCAGGTCGGGTGGCATCGAGTGTCCAGTAGACCTGCTCGGTGACCGTGCCGTCCGGGTCAAAGCGCAGCGTGGTCGCTGGGGGCAATTTGCGCACACCCTTGAGCACCGTGCGTGGTGCCGGCACCACGGTGTGCAGGGTGAAGTGGTGGTGCAGCGCCACCGCATCGAGCGTGGTGTCAACACCGCCACCGGCCAGCAGCGCAGGCAGGCTGGAGGCAAAACGCAGCCTTTGCGTCGTCTGGTTCAGGTACAGCGGCTTGATGCCAAAACGGTCGCGCGCCAGAAACAGCTGGCTGCTGCGCTGGTCCCAGATGGCAAAGGCAAACATGCCCTTGAAGCGGGTCACACACTGGTCGCCCCAGGCGTGGTAGCTTTTCAGGATAACCTCGCTGTCGCCATCCGAGAAAAAACGGTAACCCATGGCCTGTAACTCGGAGCGCAGCTCGCGGTAGTTGTAAATGGTGCCGTTGAACACCAGGCTGAGTTGCAGCACGGCGTCGACCATGGGTTGGTGCGCATGGGCGGACAAGTCAATGATGGACAGGCGCCGGTGGCCGAATGCCAGCGGGCCGTCCTGGTAACTGCCCGCATGGTCGGGTCCGCGTCGTGCCAACTGGGTCGACATGCGCGCCACGGCCGCCATGTCGGGTGCGGCACCGTCAAAGCGAAATTCCCCGCAAAGACCGCACATCAGCAAGCGCCCGAGGTCAGCGTCGCTGATGGCACCACAATCACGGGCGCAAAGCCACCGCCCTGGGTTCGGAAGTTGGTGGTTTGTCCGGCGTACATGCGCGCCGCCAGCAGTTGCACCTGCCCGGCATAGCTGTAAGCGCGGATGTCAAACTTGAGGTCGGTCTGCGCGCCATCGACCAGGGTCGTGCGTCCGCTCGGCGGCACCAGTGCCTGGGCCACAAAGTCGCTCTCCAGAATCTCGGCCCAGACGCGCCGCGTGAGTTTGTCACCACGGTAAGCGGCTTTGGCGCCATAACCCGCCACCGGTTTGAAGAACAGCTGGCGCCGTTGTGCCCAGAGCTCATCAGCGCGCTCCGGCGTGACCAGGCGCGTGGCCGGCACACTGGTGGACAGCAGCTTGCGGTCGGCAGCAGACGCACCCCAGGCCAGCAACAGCTCGTTCTGGCTCAGGGCAATCAGGTTGCGCTTGTCGGCCAATAGGGCGTGCGCGCGCGGATGCGGTGTCAGCACCACGGCCCCGGCCTCGTGCGCTTGGCGCAGGGCCAGGTGGGCCGGCTCGGTCAGGTAAAAGTCGGTCAGGCGGTTGTAAACCATGTCGACCGGCAGGCCCTGGTGCATCAGACGGCCGCTTTGCCAGCTAAGCTCGGACGGGTCGGCAATGGCCGCCTGCACGCCGTACTGGCTGAACAATTGGTGAAACAGCTCGAACTCTGGCGCCAGGTATTGATCTTGGGGGGCCTCGTCGACGATCACCACCGAGCGCCAGGGGAGGGCACCGCGCTGCAGTTGCCACTCGGCAGCAAACATGTCAAAAATGGCTTTTTTCAGGGTGTCGCGTCGGGCGCCTGAGGTAAACACCCAGTCCAGCTCGTCGCAACAGGCTTCCTGCGCGCGCGCCAGTGCCACATTGAGCAGCAGGCCACCGGCGTTGGTGTTGATCTCGATGAGTTGCGGACCCTTGGCGCTCAAATGAAAGTCATAACCCATGCAGGCGCCCAGCGGACCGAAGTCGTGTTGTGCCGACGCGTCTGCCCGAGAGAGCGCCTGGACCTGGTAGCCGGGCAGGGCGGCGACGCGCTCGATGGCGGCAATGGTGGCCGTGATTTGCTGTTGCATCTCTTGTGAGATGAACACGACTGTCGACGAAAACAGGTTGGGCCGGGTTTGCGTGATGTTGGCCATCATGCCCTTCAGGCTGGGTTCGCTTTCCAACTGCTCGCGCAGGCGTGCCAGGTTCAGGGTGCGACAAAAACAATCGCGATTCAGGGCCTCAGCAGAAGACAGGGCGCCGACTATGGCAGGGTTAGGATTCATACAAGGCAGGATTTTGCCTGAGTCGGCTTGTCCGTGTCTGGTACGGGATCACAAGGGCTCGTAAACAGCAGCTTGACCACCACTCGGGTGGCATGCGTGAGCCAGAATTCAAGGTTTGCTGCCGACGGTGTCTTTGTCGATGCCCAATTTGCGCATTTTTTCCCACAAATTTTTCCGACTGATGCCCAGGTTATCGGCGCAGCAGGCAATTTGCCATTGGCAGTTGTCAAGGGCGTGCACGATGAAATCGCGTTCACATTCACTCAGGTAGTCACGCAGGCTGCCGGCCTCAACCTGTTGCTCGGTCAGTGGGGGGGCAGGGCGATCAAACAACTTGTCGTGGGAGATGGTCCGACCGTCGCTCATCAGGCTGGCCCGCTCCAGCGCATTTTTCAGTTCCCGCACATTGCCCGGCCAGAGGTAATTTTTCAGGGCGTGTTCGGCAGCGGGTGTCAGCATGAGCGGGGGCTTTTTATGGGTCGCTGCAAGAGTGGCCAAGAATTGTCGAGCCAACGGCAAAACGTCCTCCGGTCGCTCCCGCAGAGGCGGTATGCGCAGTTCCACCACGTTGATGCGGTAGTACAAGTCTTCCCGAAAACTACCTGCCTGCACGCGCTCCTGCAGCACCTGATGGGTGGCGCAGATCAGCCGGATGTCCACCGGGATGGGCGTTTCACCACCCACCCGCACAACGCAGCGCTCTTGCAGCACGCGCAGCAGCCTGACCTGCATTGCCAGCGGCATGTCGCCAATTTCGTCCAGAAAAAGCGTGCCGCTGCTGGCTTGTTCAAAAACACCTTTTTTTGTCCGGAGTGCTCCGGTAAAGGCGCCTTTTTCGTAACCAAAAAGCTCTGCTTCGAGCAGGCTTTCGGTCAAGGCGCCGCAGTTGACAGCAATGAATGGCTTGGCCTCGCCGGTCAGTTGATGCAGCGCCTGTGCCACACGCTCCTTGCCCACGCCGGATTCACCGGTGATCAGCACTGAAGCCTCACTACTCGCCAAACGATGCAGCATGGTCTCGATGTGTCGCATGGCCGGGGACTGGCCCAGAGCGGCCGGCCCCAGGTGGCTGCTCTGGGC
>JBASJO010000479.1:0-8608 GCA_049655365.1 Rhodoferax sp.
ACGGCGGCATGCGCATCCGCAGCGCGGGCAACGGCGAACCGGGCACCAATGGCGGGCCACCGGGTGACCTGTACATTGAAATCCGCCTGAAAAAACACGACATCTTCGAGCGCGACGGCGACGACCTGCATTGCTCGGTGCCGATCAGTATGATCACTGCCACCTTGGGCGGTGAGATCGATGTGCCCACCCTTGAAGGCAAGGCGGCCATCGACATCCCGGAAGGCACCCAGACCGGCAAGCAGTTCCGCCTGCGCGGCAAGGGCATCAAGGGGGTGCGCTCCAACTACCCCGGCGACCTGTACTGTCACATCCTGGTTGAAACACCGGTCAAATTGACCGAGCACCAGCGCAAGCTGATGCGCGAACTCGACGAGTCGTTCAAAAAGGGCGGCAGCAAACACTCGCCCACCGGCGACAGCTGGACTGATCGGCTGAAAAATTTTTTTAGTTGATATTTGTCGTCTGACCGAACTTTAAAAAGTTCAAAATCAAGCCACGCTGTTGATGCACAACGGCGTGGCTTTTTAATTGAGCTTCATGAGGAGACCTTGAAATGAGCGTCACCATCACCTTCCTCGGCGGGGCCAGCACCGTGACCGGCTCCAAGTACCTGGTGCAGCACGACGGCAAGCGCCTGCTGGTGGACTGCGGCCTGTTCCAGGGCTACAAGCAATTGCGACTGCGCAACTGGAACCCGCTGCCCGTACCGCCCGACCAGATCCATGCGGTGTTGCTGACGCATGCCCACCTCGACCACAGCGGCTACCTTCCGCTGCTGGCCAAGGAAGGCTTCACTGGTCATGTGTACGCCAGCCGGGGCACACGCGACCTGTGCCGTATCTTGTGGCCTGACAGCGGCCATATTCAGGAAGAAGACGCGGCTTTTGCCAACCGGCATGGCTTTTCCAAACACGCGCCTGCCCTGCCGCTGTACACCCGGCAGGACGCACTGGACGCCCTGCACTTGCTCAAGGCAATCGAGTTTGACAAAACCGTCACGCCCATGCCTGGCTGGAAGGCCAGCTTCAGTCCGGCCGGGCACATCCTGGGGGCGTCGAGCATCCTGCTCGAAGTGGCAGGCCGGCGCATATTGTTCTCGGGCGACCTGGGCCGCCCCGACGACCTCGTCATGAGCCCGCCCGACGATGCGCCGCAGGCCGACACCGTGCTGATCGAGTCCACCTACGGCGACCGCGTCCACCCCAGGGAAGACATCCCGGCCGAGCTGGCACCGGCCCTGCAGCGCGTGGCCAAACGCGGCGGCGTGGCGGTGGTGCCGGTGTTTGCCGTGGGCCGGGCCCAGGCCTTGCTGCATGCCATTCACCTGCTCAAGATGAAGGGTGACCTGCCGACCTCATTGCCGGTTTTTCTGGACAGCCCGATGGCAGTGCACACCACCCATCTGTTTGAAGACCACCCCGGCGAACATCGCCTGAGCCACCAGGACACACGCGCCCTGACACGCAACGCCACCATGATCAACAGCACCGATGAATCCAAGGCACTGGCGAGTCGCCACGGCCCGATGGTGATCCTGTCAGCCAGCGGCATGGCCACCGGCGGGCGCGTGCTGCACCATCTGGCGCACTATGCCGGCAACCACCGCAACATGATCATCCTGACCGGCTACCAGGCCCCCGGTACACGCGGTGACACGTTGGCCAGCGGCGCCAAGTCGGTGCGCATTCACGGGCGCGATGTCGAGGTCAACGCCGAAGTGGTGCAACTCGAATCAGCCTCGGCCCATGCCGACGCCAACCAGCTGCTGGCCTGGCTGCGCACCATGCCTCAACCACCCCACCAGGTCTATGTGGTGCATGGCGACGCCGGCCCGGCCGATATGCTGCGCAGCCGCATCAAACACGAACTCGGCTGGCGTGCCGTCGTGCCCGAGCACGGCTCCACCTGGCCTACATAATGTTGGGGTCAGAGCACGTCGCTACGCGAGTGGTCTGACCCGCAAGCTTCTCTAACTTGGGGTCAGCGCATGTCGTTACGCGAATGGTCTGACCCGCAAGCTCCTCCAAGAAAATCCGTGATGCATTACCTGACCGCCGCCTTTTACAAATTTGTCGACCTGCCCGATTACACCGCCCTGAAGGAACCCCTGCTGGCATGCTGCCAGCAGCACGACGTGAAAGGCATGATTTTGCTGGCCACCGAGGGCATCAACAGCACCATTGCAGGCCCGGCGGATGGCGTGCACGCGGTGCTGGCCTATTTGCGCCAGGACCCGCGCCTGGCCGACCTGCAACACAAGGAAGCCTGGTCGGACAAAGCGCCGTTTTACCGCATGAAAGTGCGCCTGAAACGCGAAATCGTCACACTCGGCGTCCCCGAGGCCAACCCCTCCACGCTGGCGGGCACCTATGTCAAGCCGGCCGACTGGAACCAGCTGATCTCGGACCCGGACGTGGTGGTGGTCGACACCCGCAACCACTACGAGGTGGACATCGGCACCTTTACGGGCGCGCTGAATCCGCACATCGACAGCTTTTCAGAATTGCCGCAGTGGGTCGAACAAACGGCTGCACTGAACCCGGCCAGCGGCAAAAGACCCAGGGTCGCCATGTTTTGCACCGGTGGCATTCGCTGCGAAAAATCCACGGCGCTGTTACGCGCTCAGGGCTTTGATGAGGTCTACCACCTTGAAGGCGGCATCTTGAAATACCTGGAGACCGTGCCGCCCGAACAAAGCCTGTGGCAGGGGGCGTGCTTTGTCTTTGACGAACGGGTGGCGGTCGGTCACGGTCTGGAAGTCGGCGACTACGGCCTGTGCCGGGCGTGCCGCATGCCCATCAACGAAGCTGACAAACAGTCGCCGCTGTTCGAGGACGGCGTGAGCTGTGCCCGCTGCCACGCCATCACCAGCGAAAGCCAAAAAGCGGGTGCCCGCGAACGCATGCGTCAGTGGAACCTGGCGAAGGCGCGAGGGCTGGACTGGGTGGGGGCATCCAAATAAGCCATCCGATCCTGTACTCGTTTCGCCGCTGCCAGCGCTTGACGACAACATCCTGCCTGTCAGGTGCCCATTGGGGCCTGGCCGATGCCGCCATTGCGCCTTTTGTGCGTCAATTCGCCCACACCGACCGCGCCTGGTTTGCCGGCCAGCCCTGGCCCAAGCTGCAAACCTGGCTGACCAGCTTTGAGGCCTCGGCGCTTTTTGAACGTGTCATGACCAAGCACCCCCCGTGGCAGCCGGGGCAAGCGCAGACGCTGGTGTTTGAGCCGTGAAGCAACAGCGAGACGAAGTTAAAACGCCTCCAGCGCCAATTCTGTCACGCAGGCTGCCCCGTCCACAATGCTGTCACGCAGGCCCGGGGCCTTGGTCAACAGGTGGTCGGCGTAAAAGCGCGCGGTGATGATCTTGGCCTGCATGAAGGCCGCGTCCTGCCCCTTGGCCAACTGCACCTGGGCCACCAGCAGGGCACGTGCCAGTTGCCAGCCCGCCATCAGGTTGCCGGCCAGCATCAGGTAGGGCACGCTGCCGGCAAAGACATCGTTGGGCTGCGTCTTGGTGTTGGCTGCGACAAACGCCACCACGTCAAGGAAGGCCAGCCGCGCCGCTTTCAGACGCATGGCCACGGCCAGTGCATCGTCGCTGCCGCTTTGCTGCAGCTCGAATTCGGTGGTTTCGATCTGCGCGGCAATGCCTTTGGCGGTCTGGCCGCCGTCACGTGCGGTCTTGCGACCCACCAGGTCGTTGGCCTGGATGGCGGTGGTGCCTTCGTAAATGGTCAGGATCTTGGCGTCGCGGTAGTACTGGGCGCAGCCGGTTTCTTCGATATAGCCCATGCCGCCGTGGACCTGCACACCCAGGCTGGTCACTTCCAGGCTCATCTCGGTGCTGTAACCCTTGATCAGCGGCACCATGAATTCATAAAACGCCTGGTTTTGTTTGCGCGTGTCGGCGTCTTCATGGTGGTGTGCCGCGTCATAGGCGGCTGCGGCCACGCTGGACAGGGCCCGGCAGCCCTCGGTGTAGGCGCGCATGGTCATCAGCATGCGCTTGACATCCGGGTGGTGGATGATCGGGCCGGCGCCGGGCAGCGAGCCGTCTACCGGGCGGCTTTGAATACGTTCCCTGGCAAACTGCACCGCTTTCTGGTACGCCCGGTCGGCAATGGCAATGCCCTGCACCCCCACGCCGTAACGGGCGGCATTCATCATGATGAACATGTACTCCAGGCCGCGGTTTTCCTGACCGACCAGGTAGCCGACCGCGCCGCCGTGGTCGCCAAACTGCAGGACGGCAGTGGGGCTGGCCTTGATGCCCATCTTGTGTTCGATACTGACGCAATGCACATCGTTGCGTGCACCCAGTGAACCATCGGCGTTGACCAGGAATTTGGGCACCACAAACAGACTGATGCCTTTCACGCCTTCCGGAGCGCCGGTGACGCGGGCCAGCACCAGATGGATGATGTTGTCGGCCATGTCATGCTCACCCCAGGTGATGAAGATTTTGGTGCCAGCCACTTTGTAACTGCCATCCGCCTGGGGTTCGGCACGGGTGCGCACGGCGGCCAGGTCCGAGCCGGCTTGCGGCTCGGTCAGGTTCATGGTGCCGGTCCACTCGCCGCTGACGAGTTTTTCAAGGTAGATGGCGTTGAGTTCCGGCGAGCCTGCCGTCAGCAGCGCCTCGATGGCGCCGTCGGTGAGCAGCGGGCAAAGCGCAAAGCTCAGGTTGGCCGCATTTTGCATTTCACCCACGGCCGAGCCGATGGTCTTGGGCAGGCCCTGGCCACCGAAGTCGGTGGGGTGTTGCAGGCCCTGCCAGCCGGCCTCGGTGTATTGCTTGAAGGCCTCCTTGAAGCCCGGGGCGGCAGTGACCACGCCGTCTTTCCAGGTGGACGGGTTCTTGTCGCCCTCCCAGTTCAGGGAGCTAAGCACGCCCTCGCAAAACTTGGCAGCTTCTTCGAGCACCGCCTGCGCGGTCTCCAGACCGGCGTCTTCCATGCCGGGCAGTTGCGCGATCTGGTCAATGCCGGCCAGATGCTCGATGTTGAACAGCATGTCTTTGACGGGGGCGATGTAGCTCATGAAAAATCTCCTTAAAGTGCGGCCGTCAACTCGGGCAAGGCCACAAACAGATCTGCTTCCAAGCCGTAATCGGCCACGCTGAAGATCGGCGCCTCGGGGTCCTTGTTGATGGCCACGATGACCTTGCTGTCCTTCATGCCGGCCAGGTGCTGAATGGCACCACTGATGCCCACCGCAATGTAGAGTTGGGGCGCCACGATCTTGCCGGTCTGGCCCACCTGCAGGTCGTTGGCGGCGTAGCCGGCATCCACCGCGGCGCGGCTGGCGCCAATGGCGGCACCGAGTTTGTCAGCCAGCGGTGTCATGAGTTCATTGAACTTTTCTTGCGAGCCCAGGGCACGGCCACCGGCGACGATGACCTTGGCGGCGGTCAACTCGGGTCGGTCGTTCCTGGCAATCTCGGAGCCGAGGTAAGTGGTGTTGCCGGGCACGGCCTGCGCTGCGACGCTTTCAATGGCGGCCGAGCCACTCAGTGCCGCGGCATCAAAGCCGGTGGTGCGCACGGTCAGCACCTTGACGGCATCCAGACTTTGCACCGTGGCCATGGCGTTGCCGGCGTAGATGGGGCGCTCGAAAGTGTCAGGGCTCAGCACCTTGGTGACATCCGAGAGCTGACCGACGTCGAGCTTGGCAGCCACGCGTGGCGCCACGTTCTTGCCCGCAGCGGTGGCCGGGAACAGCAGGTGGCTGTAGCCGGTGGCTAGCGCCACAATTTGTGCCGTGAGGTTTTCAGCGATACCGTGCGCCAGGGCTTCAGCGTCGATGTGCAGCACCTTGCTGACACCAGCGATTTGGGCAGCGGCGGCTGCGGCCGGGCCGGCATTGTGGCCAGCCACCAGCACATGCACGTCGCCACCACACTGAAGCGCGGCGGTGACGGTGTTGAGGGTGGCGGGCTTGAGGGAGACGTTGTCGTGTTCGGCAATTACAAGAGTTGTCATTTTTTTGTTCCAAAAAAATTTCTAATCAGTTGAGGACAGAGCAAATTTGCTTTGCAAATCTTGGTCTGTCCCACAACGCTTCAAATTACTTTCGCTTCTGTCTTGAGTTTGGCGACCAGGGTGGCCACATCAGGCACCTTGACACCGGCACTGCGTTTGGGTGGCTCGTTGACCTTGAGGGTCTTGATGCGCGGGCTCACATCGACGCCGAGGTCTTCGGGCTTGAGCACTTCCATGGGCTTCTTCTTGGCCTTCATGATGTTGGGCAGGGTGACATAACGTGGCTCGTTCAGGCGCAGGTCGGCGGTGACCACGGCGGGCAGGGTGACGCTCAGTGTTTCGGAGCCGCCATCGATTTCGCGCGACACGGTGGCCTTGCCGTCCGCCACTTCGAGCTTGCTGGCAAAGGCCACTTGCGGCAGGTCGGCCAGCGCGGCCAGCATCTGGCCGGTCTGGTTGCAGTCGTCATCAATGGCCTGTTTGCCCAGGATGATGAGGCCGGGTTGCTCCTTGTCGACCAACGCCTTGAGCAGTTTGGCCACCGCCAGGGGTTGCAGTTCCTCGGCGGTTTCCACCAGGATGGCGCGGTCGGCGCCGATGGCCATGGCAGTGCGCAGGGTTTCCTGACACTGGGTGACGCCGCAGGACACCGCGATGATCTCGGTGGCGACGCCTTTTTCTTTCAGGCGCACGGCTTCTTCAATGGCGATTTCGTCGAACGGGTTCATGCTCATTTTGACGTTGGCAGTGTCCACACCCGTGTTGTCCGACTTGACCCGGACCTTCACGTTGTAGTCCACCACACGCTTGACTGCGACCAGGACTTTCATAACTGTTTCTCTCCAGAAGGTTAAAAATAGGCAAAAACGCATCGCGTCAGCGTCAATCTGATTGACGTGCACGTCAACTAAAGCATTCTATGCGGCGTCGAGCGCCGACTTGGCCACCACAACGACATTCTTCATCAATTCCAATAAATAGAACGGTCGTGCTTTTTATTATACGCAGCAGGCCATCACGCGGCGGGAACGACACGCTGGTGAATAACGCGTTGCGGGTAGGGAATCTCGATGTGATGTTCGCGCAGCAGTCGCAGGATGTCCAGATTGATCAGGGAGCGCAGGTTGTCACTGCCGTTTTCGGGGTCGCCAATCCAGTAACCGAGTCTGAACTCCAGACCATCTGCGCCAAAAGCCAGCAACACCACCGCGGGACCAGGCTCAGCCAGCACCCGCTCGTGCGCGGCAGCCGCCTGCAGCAGCAAACGCGACACCAGGTCCACATCGCTGTCGTACGCCACCGACACGTTGGTGAACTGCCAGACCTTGGGGTCGGCAAGCGACAGGTTTTCAACCCGGCTGGTGATCAGCATTTCGTTGGGCACAATGGATTCGCGCCCGGCCAGCGAGCGGATCACGGTGTAGCGCGCGTTGATTTCGGTGATGACGCCGCTGAAATTGTCGACCTGCACGCTGTCGCCGATGCGCATGCTGCGCTCGGCCAGGATGACAAAACCGGACACGTAATTGGCGGCCAACTTCTGCAGGCCAAAACCGATGCCCACGCCAATGGCCCCACCGAGCACCGACAACGCCGTGAGGTCAATGCCGACCGCAGACAAGGCCAGCAACAGGCCGACAAACATCAACAGCGCACGGGCCGCGTTGCTGAAGGCCTTGCGCAGGCTCAGCTCACCGCCGGTCGCCTTGCGCAGCAAGCGGGCCTCGATGGCCGACGAAATCCACAGACTGATGATCAGCACCAGACCGGCCGTCAGCGTGCCTTCGATAATCTTGCGCACCGACAACTTGGCGCCGCCCACCGCCCAGCTGATCTGGTCCAGCTCCTCCATCACCAAGGGCAACAAACCGCTCACCCACAGCACCATGGCCACCCAGGCGATCCAGGAAATACTGCGCTCCAACAGGCGTATCAGGGGGGTGTCCTTGAAGGCTGCCTGCAACACCTTGACTCCCATGCGGATCACCAGCAGCGAAATCAAGACCGGGATGGCCAGCTTGAACAGCGCCAGCGGCATGCTCATGACCAGCAGCTTGCGCGCGGCATAGGCCAGGCACAACAGCAGCGCGGGAAACAGCACGCCATCCACAATGCGGCGCCCGAACATGATGGAATTGAGCTCGCGCTCGACAAAGGCCCTGGACACCAGGCGCGCCAGCAGCCAGGCCAGAACGCCGCAAGCCAGCAGTGCGCCCAACTCGATCAGCACGCTGGTCTGGCTCAGGGCCGCCAGCCAGTCCTCCAGGTCGACAATCGCCGTGTCAGACATCCGCCAACACCCGGATATGCGCCTCGGCGCTGCGCGACAGCGCACTCATCACATAACCGCCTTCCAGGCAACTCACAATGCGGCCCTTGGCGTGGCGCCGAGCCACGTCCATGATGCGGCTGGTGATCCAGGCGTAGTCCTGCTCGACCAGACCGAGCTGCCCCATGTCGTCTTCACGGTGCGCGTCAAAGCCGGCGCTGATGAAGATCATCTCGGGCTTGAACTCTTCGAGCCGGGGGATCCAGGCGGCCTCGATCATGTCGCGAATGTCCATGCCCTTGGTGTAGGCCGGAACCGGCAGGTTGACCAGGTTTTTGGCACTGGAGTGCAC
>JBASJO010000480.1:0-1518 GCA_049655365.1 Rhodoferax sp.
GGCGAGAAGCTGCCCCGGATCATCGACACCGGCTTCTACTACTACGACAAGTCGAACATGAACGATCCCAAGATCGCCGCGGTTCTGTACGACTGATCCCCCGGCTTCGGGCCCCTGCCCCCTGCCCGAACACGGCGGAACCGGCCTGGGCTGGTCCGCCCGTAGCGCCCCAGAGGTGGCTCGCCCACGGGCGGGCCGCCGGTGGCCTTCTCTTCAAGGAATGACTGTGTAACTTTTGCGCTTTGGCCCCCCCGGCCAGGAAAAACCCGGCGTGCTCGACGCCCAGGGCCGCGTACGCGACCTCTCGGGCGTGATCGCCGACGTGGCGGGCGCGGCCTTGCTGCCCGAGAGCCTGGCGCGCCTGCGAAGCCTCGACCTCGACACCCTGCCGCTGGTGCCCGGCACGCCGCAGCAGGACCTGCGCCTGGGCGCCTGCGTCGGCCAGGTGGGCAAGTTCGTGTGCATCGGCCTGAACTATTCCGACCACGCCGCCGAGAGCGGCATGCCGGTGCCACCCGAGCCTGTGGTGTTCAACAAATGGACCAGCGCCATCGTCGGGCCCGACGACGCGGTGGAGATTCCGCGCGGCTCCACGAAGACCGACTGGGAAGTGGAGCTGGGCGTGGTCATCGGCCAGGGCGGGCGCTACATCGAGGAGGCCGATGCGCTGTCCCATGTGGCGGGCTACTGCGTGGTGAACGATGTGTCCGAGCGCGAATACCAACTCGACCGCAGCGGCACCTGGGACAAGGGCAAGGGCTGCGACACCTTTGGCCCCACCGGCCCCTGGCTGGTCACCGCCGACGAAGTGCCAGACCCGCAAGCCCTGAAGATGTGGCTGGAAGTGGACGGCAAGCGCTACCAGAACGGCAACACCGCCACCATGGTCTACCAGGTGGCATTTCTGGTGAGCTACCTGAGCCGCTTCATGAGCTTGCAGCCTGGCGACATCATTTCTACCGGCACACCCCCAGGGGTTGGTTTGGGGCAAAAGCCGCCCGTTTACCTGCGCGCCGGACAAACCATGCACCTGGGCATTGAAGGCCTGGGCACGCAAACACAGGTCACGGTGCAGGCCTGAGCGCCCGCCCCTGCATGACTGACCTCTGACATAAGTATTGAGATGAGCGTTATTCGTTCCATGCGCGTGCTTGACGTGCGCTTTCCCACCTCGCAGCATCTGGATGGCTCGGATGCCATGAATCCGGACCCGGACTACTCCGCGGCCTATGTGATTCTGGAAACCGACCAGCCCGGTCTGGAAGGCCATGGCCTGACTTTCACCATCGGGCGCGGCAACGAGATCTGCTGCGCCGCCATTGCGGCCATGCGCCATCTGGTGGTGGGCCTGGACATGGCTTGGGTGGCCGAGGACATGGGGCGTTTTTGGCGCTACATCACCTCGGACAGCCAGTTGCGCTGGATCGGCCCGGACAAGGGGGCCATCCACCTGGCCACCGGCGCGGTGGTCAATGCTGTGTGGGACTTGTGGGCCAAACAGGAAGGCGTGCCGGTGTG
>JBASJO010000481.1:0-3967 GCA_049655365.1 Rhodoferax sp.
GCGTCCGTCAACTCGCTCAAGTCCAGGCCGAGCGCCTGGGCCATTTTGGATTCCGTGGTTTTGGGCGCTTTTTCAGGCGTTTTGGCAGCTGTCTTTTCGGGTTCGATCTCGGCAATGGTGACTGTCAAGTCCTTGCTGGCGCCACGGCGAAACACCGTCAGCGCACTCTTGACACCCGGCTTGGTGCTGCCCACCATGCGTGGCAAATCACTGGATTTTTCCACCTTCTTGCCATCAAACTTGATGATGATGTCACCGGCCTCGACGCCAGCCTTGTCAGCCGGCCCGCCGGTTTCAACGCCGCGCACCAGGGCGCCGTAGGGCTGCCCAAGGCCAATGGACTCGGCCACCTCTTTGGTCACCTGTTCAATTTGTACCCCGATGCGACCCCGCGTGACACGGCCGGTAGCGCGCAGTTGCTCGCTCACCCGCACGGCTTCGTCCATCGGAATGGAAAAGGAAATCCCCATGGAACCGCCCGAGCGCGAATAGATCTGGCTGTTGATGCCCACCACCTCGCCACGCATGTTGATCAGCGGGCCACCCGAGTTGCCCGGGTTGATCGCCACATCGGTCTGAATGAAGGGCAGGTAGTCACCCGTGTCACGCTGCTTGGCGCTGACAATGCCGGCCGTCACCGAGTTCTCCAGACCAAAAGGCGAGCCGATGGCCATCACCCACTCGCCGACCCTGAGGCGGCTCACGTCGCCCACCTTGACTGCGGGCAAGCCGGTGGCCTCGATCTTGACCACCGCCACGTCGCTGCGCTTGTCGGTACCGATGATCTTGGCCTTGAATTCGCGCTTGTCGGTCAAAGTCACGAGCACTTCGTCTGCCCCGTCAACCACATGGGCATTGGTCATGATCATGCCATCCGACGTCAAGATGAAACCCGAACCGACACCACGTGGCTGGTCTTCCTGGTTGGGACCTTGTCCGTGTCCGGGTGGCGGCGCTTGCCGCGGACCGTTGGGCATGTTGGGAATGGGCAAACCAAAGCGACGGAAGAATTCCAGCATGTCGGGATCGATTTGCCCCTGCTGGTTTTGCCTTGGGTTGACTTTCTCAAGGGTGCGAATGTTGACCACGGAAGGCCCCACCTGCTCCACCAGATCGGTAAAGTCAGGCAGCGCACGCGCCTGGGCAAACGCCGGGGACATTGGCAACATCGTGGTCGAGGCCGTGGCCACCACGGTGGCGCTCAAAACGCATGCGAACACGCTTTTTAAATTCAGTTGAATCATCTTCAGCCTTTTTGATAAAACACACATGGAAATGGAGACTTAACGAGTTCTTTCAAGACCCTCGGCAAAAAATGCCAGCGTCTGCGCAGGCACTTCGCCCACTGCGGTGACCCACCAATCATCAAGACGCCGCGTCAGCATGCGCGTGGCGCCCCGGGCCAGGGACTCATGGGAAGACAGGTTACCGTGTCTTTCAGCGTCAAATTTTTCAATGAACAGCGACACCGAAGCCAGACCGTCCGAAAAAACCCATTGCAAGGTGTTGGCATGGGGCGTGGACTGACTGGCGCTGACACGTTGGTGGCAGGCCATGGATTCAAACCCTGCCAAATGGCCCTTGAACGACCAGCCCTCCTGCGCCGCCGAGGTCTTGCGCAGTTCAGGTTTAAGAACCTTGAAACCTTCGGTCTTGTTCATCAGGGACACCAAGCTGGCCATGCTGACCGGCTCACCCAGCTTCAATTCCGAAAAGGCGGCCTGCTCCAGCACGCCTTGGCCGGCGTCAAGGGTTTGCAGCTTGAGCACCACGCCGGTCTCACGATGGGTCCAGACCTTGTAGCCGTAGCGCAAGGCATCAACCGGCACCAACTGCACCACGTCAGACACCAGGCCTGCCACACGGCCCTGCCCCAGCGGCTTCAGTCCGTAATACCGCGCAATTGACGAATCGGCCCGGTTCAGCAAATTGGGAAAGAGGCCAAACGACTCACGGGTTTCAGCAATCACCAGTCGACGTTCCGGCAGGAAGGTGGCGACCTGATCGTTGCGACGAAACGTGGTGCGCGACTCCCCGGTCAGGGCATCAATGCGCTCCATTTGCTGCTGGCCGTCGCACACATGCCAGATGCGGGATGACGACAGGGTGTCGCCCGCGCTGACCACAAAGGTGCCCACATAGGATCTTTGCCTCGCTGCCTCGTGCAAGCGCACCAGCCAGCGGCTGATGGGCGCCTCTTCGGCTTTGACTGGCTGAATTTTGACGGGCAACTGGCCGGTGTCACCCTGCGCCCAAGTCAGGCCGGCACTGAACACCAGACCCAAAAAAAATACAGCGAGCCGGCTCAACGCGCGCCCTCTTCAAACGTGGCATTGCGCAGAAAACCGGTGGGCGCCTGCAAAGCAGAAGTGCCACCAAACTGGCGGTGTGCCGCCAGCAGCGCGTCAATGTGCGGATCACGAATCATGACCGGCGCCGTTCCCCCGGCTCCGGCCGCTGCCCCGGACTGCGCCAGGGTCACGGTCGCCGGGCTCGTGCGCGGCGCAGCGGCCAGTTGCGGGTCGGTAGCCACCAGCCCCTGAAAGCCCTGCCACGCCACCACGGTCACCATGGCGACCGAGGCCAGGCCGACCACCAGGGGCCACCAGCGGTCGTTGGCGCTGGCCTTGGCGGTACTGGTGAGCGTGACATGAATTTTTACCGGGTCAGGCGCATCCTGCAAGGCAGGGAGCGCAGGTTCCTGTTGCAGCCTGGCGCGCAGCCGCAACACAAAATCGGCATCATGGGGGCGCACGTCGGCTTGCCCAGTGCGCATGGCATCGCCCACGACGTGGTAGCTGTGCCAACGCTGGCGCGCCTCGGCGCCCTCGTCCAGCAGCGCCATGGCCTGGGCAAATTCGGTGCCGCGCAATTGACCGTCGACCAAGGCCGAAATCAACGCGTTTTTTTCAATCAAGCTGTCTGTCATGCTCGTCCATGCCTCTGTCGTGATGCCCTGCCTGGGCCCAAAAATCCTTGATTACCACCGCTTGCCCGTCTGCTTTTCCAGCATGGGTTTCACCTTGCTGGAAACCGCCTCGCGCGCTCTGAAAATGCGCGAACGCACGGTGCCCAGGGGGCAATTCATGACCTCGGAAATTTCCTCGTAACTCAATCCATCGATCTCGCGCAGCGTCAAGGCCTGCTTCAAATCGTCAGGCAAAGCCTCCAGCGCCGCATTCACCGCCTGGCCAATTTCCTTGGCCGCCAACACCGATTCGGGTGTCTCGTCTGTGCTTGGTTCATTTCTGCGTTGAAAAGTTTCATCGTCCTCGTCATTGCCTTGCAAAGCGCTCTGAAATACCGCAGGATCGTTCTTGAGCTTGAGCAAGAAGCGTTTGGCGGTGTTGACGGCAATGCGGTACAGCCAGGTGTAAAACTGCGCATCGCCGCGAAACTGGTGCAGTGCCCGATAGGCGCGAATGAAGGTTTCCTGGGCAATGTCCTCGACCAGATCAACGTCGCGCACCATGCGCCCGATCAGGCGCTCAATGCGACGTTGGTACTTGATGACCAGCAGTTCAAAGGCGCGCTGATCGCCGGCCACCGCCCGCTCGACCAGCATGGCATCACTGTCGCCGGGCTGCGGCGTGACGTCTGAGCCTGGTTCTTGGTCGGCAGCCATTCAGACCTCTGGCAACGCGGCCAAACGGGACGGGTCGGCGTGTGCCGCAGGATTGAACAAGGCGCGGCGCAAGGCCAGCCAGCGCGCAGGCTGTGCCTGTTGCGCCGGCCAGACCCACCGTGCCAGCCCGGTTTCAGTCCGCAAACAGAGCAGCAGGCTGTGCAGCACGTCCAGCATAACCTGCGGCGTCACAAGCAGGTTCAAGGCGCCCGCCTGCAAGCGCCATTCCCGGCCATCCCAAACCACCTGCGCCCGAGGTGTGTGCAGTTTGCTCCAGAGCGCCCAGCCACAAAACCCCAACCAAAGCAGCCAAGCCAGTCCCTGAACCGGCCCATGTGCGTC
>JBASJO010000482.1:0-1888 GCA_049655365.1 Rhodoferax sp.
GTTACAGCATTCGCGCGCCCAGCTGGCCGAGCTGACCCGCAAACTCATGACGCAGGAACGGGTATTGGTGAAGCGCCTGGCGCAGGTGCTGCACGACCAGTTGGGGCAAACGCTGGCCGCCATCCGCATGTGCCATGAGACCATTCTGACGTTGCAGACAGCCCGGGCCGCCCCTGACAGCCAGCACCTGCATGATCGCATGGGCATGCTGATCGGGCAGGCCATTGCCCAGGTCCGGCAGGTGCTGCAAGACCTGCGCCCCCCCTTGCTGGAGGAGCAGGGACTCAGCGTGGCGATGGACAACGAGCTGCGCAACCGTGCGCAGGGTGCACCGCAGATGGACATCTCGGTCACCGTGCCGCACAAGCTCGAGTTGATGCGCTGGCCCACCGAAGTCGAGTACGCTGCCTTCATGGTGGTGCGCGAGGCCGTGGAAAACGCGCTGCGGCATTCGGGTGCCAGCGCGATTGCCGTCGAGTTGAGCGGCAACGCCCTGGCGCTGCACATCACCGTGAGCGACAACGGCGTCGGGCTCCCCGAAGGCATTGGCCTGGGTGCGGGGCACCTGGGCATGCTTGGCATGCAGGAGCGTGCCCAGGCCGTGGGCGCCAGTGTCAGCTACGGCCGGGGTCCGGAGCCGGGCACCCGCGTGGCTTTTCATTGGCAGTGCGCGTCATGAGTCGTGTCTACCTGGTGGAAGACCATCAAATCATGCGCGATGGCCTGCGGGCCCTGCTTGAGGCGCGCGGCCACACGGTGGTTGGCGAGTCTGCCGACCCCACCCAGGCCCTGGCTGACCTGCTGCGCCTGGAGCCCGAGGTCCTGCTGCTCGACTTGAACCTGGGCGGTCGTTCCGGCTTGGAGCTGCAGGCCGAGTTGCAGCGCCGTCATTTGCCGGTGCGCACCGTGGTCCTGACCATGTCGGCGCAGCCGTACCAGGTGGTTGAAGCGCTGCAGTTGGGGGCCAGTGCCTATGTGCTGAAGGGCTCGCCGGCCAGTGAGCTCATGCAGGCCATCGAACTGGCCGTGAAAGGCAAGAAGTTTCTTGGGGCCAATGTGGCCGATCTGGCGTTGGATGCACTCACCCAGCCTGACGCCGACCCGCTGAGCCTGCTGTCGCCGCGTGAGCGGCAAACCATTTTGATGGTGGTGCAAGGCCAGTCCAGCGCGGCGATCGGTGCCACGCTGCATTTGTCGCCCAAGACCGTGGCCACTTACCGCTGCCGGCTGATGAAAAAACTGGGTGTGTCCGATGTGCCCAGTCTGGTGCGGCTGGCCGTGCGCCACAAACTGATCGACGCGGACGACACCACTTCGACGTATTGACCGCTTGCCAGTTTTTGGCTTGCGCTGTTGATGCTTGCCGGCGTGCCTTGTTTAACTCTCCCTACAGACGATTGGCTGGCTGCGACCTAAAGTTGTCTGCAAGGATAGGCTTGCTGCCCGTCGGGCGCAGCCTCCTGCCAAAGTTACAGAGAGAGGTTTCCCATGCTGAACGTTCAGGCCATGCCCACATCTGCTCAATGGCAACCCATCGGGGGTCACCATGCCGTCGAGCCCGCGCCCGACGCATACTACTCCCCGCTGCAGGAAGTTCATGACTTGCTGCGCTACGACGGTCCGCTACACACGGGCGGCGCGGCTGAGCTTTTTCAGCGCCGACGCCTGAAGGCCGGCCAGTCGGCACTGGTCATGGGCCAGCCCTTCGACGGGCTTTACGTGGTGCGTCTCGGCACTCTCAAGACCCTGATCACCAACGTCGATGGTGGCGTTCATGTGCTGGGCTTTCCGATGAAAGGCAACCTGCTGGGTTTCGACGGCATCTACCAGAATGCCTACATGAGCGAGGCGGTGGCCCTGACCGACTGCGACCTGATCCGCATCCCGG
>JBASJO010000483.1:0-1559 GCA_049655365.1 Rhodoferax sp.
ACATCAAGCGGGTGGTCAGCCTGGTGACCGACTACGCGCCAGGGGTTGACTCCGAAAAGTATTTCAAGGATCAGTTCGAGGCCAACGGCGGTACCGTCATGGAGACTCTGCGCGTGCCGCTGCGCAACCCTGACTTTGCCCCGTTTCTGCAAAAAGTGCGTGACCTCAAACCCGATGCGCTGTTTACCTTTGTGCCATCGGGCGCGGGCTCGGCGTTGATGAAGCAGTTCGCCGAGCGTGGACTGGACAAGGCCGGTATCCGCATGATTGCCGAGGGCAGCGTCACCGACGATGACATCCTCAATGCCATGGGCGATGTGGCGCTGGGAGTGGTCACGGCGCACCACTACTCGGCGGCGCACAACTCAGCACTCAACAAGAAGTTTGTCGAAGCCTTTGGCAAGGCCAACAACGGTCTGCGCCCCAATTTCATGGCCGTGGGCGGCTATGACGGCATGCGGGTGATCTACGAGGCTGCCAAAGCCAGCAAGGGTGCGGGCGGCGTGGCGCTGCTCAATGCCATGAAGGGTCAGATTTTCGAGAGCCCGCGCGGCCCGATGTTCATCGATGCGCAAACCCGCGACGTGGTGCACAGCATCTACATCCGCAAGGTGGAGCGCGTGGCGGGTCAACTCTACAACCAGGAACTTGAAACCGTCAAGGACGTGAAAGACCCGGGCAAGGCCAAATAAGCTGGATCATCAGCGCCAGACAGCGTTTTTTATTTTCAATCCTTCAAAGTTCATCATGTTTCTGAAAAACACCTGGTATGTTGCCGCAACCCCCCAAGACATCGACGCCAAGCCTCTGGGTCGCACCATCTGCGGCGAACCCATCGCCTTCTTCCGGGGCGAGGGCGGCCTGGTTGCGGCCGTGGAAGATTTTTGCCCGCACCGCGGCGCGCCGCTGTCGCTGGGCTTTGTCAAGGACGGCAAGCTGGTGTGCGGCTACCACGGGCTGGAAATGGGCTGTGAGGGCAAGACCGTGGCCATGCCAGGCCAGCGCGTGCGGGGGTTTCCCGCCATCAAGAAGTTTGCGGTGGTCGAGCGCTATGGCTTTATCTGGGTCTGGCCGGGTGATCAGGCCTTGGCCGACCCGGCGCTGATCCCGACGTTTGAATGGTTCGACAACCCGGCCTGGGCCTACGGCGGCGGGCTTTACAACATCGCCTGTGACTACCGCCTGATGATCGACAACCTGATGGACCTGACGCACGAGACCTATGTGCACGCCACCAGCATTGGCCAGAAGGAAATTGACGAAAGCCCTTGCACCACCAAGACCGAGGGCGACAACGTGGTCACCAGCCGTTTCATGAGCGGCATCAGGCCGCCGCCGTTCTGGCAGATGGCGATGCGCGCCAACGACCTGCCCGACGATGGCCTGGTGGATCGCTGGCAGATTTGCCGCTTCACGCCACCCAGTCATGTGCTGATCGAGGTGGGGGTGGCGCTGGCGGGCAAGGGGGGATACAACGCCGCGCCGCAGGACAAGGCTTACAGCGTGGTGGTGGACTTCATCACGCCGGAGACCGAGACCTCGATTCACTACTTCTGGGG
>JBASJO010000484.1:0-5873 GCA_049655365.1 Rhodoferax sp.
CAGTTACATCGAATCCGGGCGCGTGGCGCTGGGTGTGCTTGATGATGGTTTGATGGAGCATCAGATCGGCGTGCTCGAAGGTCCGTGCTGGCTGGACGCCAGTTCCGCGGTGCTCAATATGCCGCACTTGGTTGACGCTCTGGCAGATACCCCGGTGCAGTTACGCCAGGTCAGCATCGACGACTTCAGCAAAGGTATCGCCGACCTGTCTGAAGCCGCCCAGGCCGTGCTCACGGACGTGGCCATGGCGCACCGCCGACAAACCGAGTTTGCCGTGAGCCGACTGGCCAAGGATGCCGAGGCGCGTTGCGCCGAGTGGCTGCTCAGCCATGCCCAGTCTGGCGCCCAGGGCCAGATGGCGGTCGAACTGCACCAGCGCAAGCGCAGCATTGCGGTGCAACTGGGCATCGCCCCCGAGACTTTCTCGCGCGTGCTGCGCCATTTGCGCGAGCAGAGCCTGATCAGCGGCTCGGGCCGCGTGCTCAACCTGGTCAACCCCAAAGCCTTGCGCTCGCTCGCCGGAGTCTGAGACTTTGCGGGTCAGACCAAACTTGAGACCTTGCGGGTCAGACCACTCGCGCAGCGATGTGCTCTGACCCCAACAAACTGAAGACGTGCTCTGACCCCAACTGATTAAGACAACGCCCACAACACCCGTTCCGCCGTGGCCGGTGCATCCAGTTTTACGGCCTGTTTGTCACCGCGCGCCTGGGCTACCGCGTCACGCAAGGCCTCGAATACGCTGATCGCCAGCATGAACGGCGGCTCGCCCACCGCCTTGGAGCCAAACACGTTGTCCTCGGGGTTGGCCTCCGGCCACAAATCGACCTTGAAATGGCCGGGCACATCACCGGCCGTGGGTATTTTGTATGTGCTGGGTGCGTGTGTGGTCAGCAGGCCCTGCTCGTTCCACACCAGTTCCTCGGAGGTGAGCCAGCCCATGCCCTGCACAAAACCGCCTTCAATCTGGCCGATGTCGATGGCCGGGTTGATGGAGCGGCCCACGTCGTGCAGGATGTCCACCTTCAGCACACGGTTCTCGCCGGTGAGTGTGTCGATGGCCACTTCGGTACACGCCGCCCCGTAGGCAAAGTAGTAGAACGGCCGCCCGGTCAGGGTGGTTTTGTCGTAGTGGATTTTGGGCGTGCGGTAAAAGCCGTCGCTCCAGAGTTGAATACGATTCGCATAGGCCAGCGCCACCACGTCTTTAAAGCTGCGCGTGGCCTGGGGCGTGATCACCTGGCCGGTGGCAAATTCCACCGCACCAGCACCCACGCCGTCCAGGCCAGCCACAAACGCCGCCAGGTTATCACGCACATGGCGTGCGGCAAACTGGGCCGCGCGCCCATTCAGGTCGGTACCCGCCGACGCGGCAGTGGCCGAGGCGTTGGGAATCTTGCTGGTGTCGCTGGCGCTAACCCGCACGCTTGCAAGCGGCACCCCTAGCTCGTCGGCCACAATTTGGGCCACTTTGGTGTGCAGGCCTTGCCCCATTTCGGTGCCACCGTGGTTCACCGTGACACTGCCATCCAGGTACACATGCACCAGCGCGCCGGCCTGGTTGAACAGTGTGGCCGTAAAGCTGATACCGAACTTGACCGGTGTCAGGGCAATGCCGCGCTTGATGACTGCGCTGTTTTGGTTCCAGCTGGCAATGGCTTCGCGGCGCTGGCTGTAGTTGGCGGTCTGCGACAGTTGTGCGATCAGGGGCTGCAGGATGTTACCCTCCACCTTCATGCCGTAGTGGGTGGTGTTGCGTTGGGTACCAGCAATTTCATCGCTGTACAGGTTGCGCTGCCGCACGGCCAGCGGGTCCAGGCCCAGATAGCGCGCGATGTCGCCCAGAATGGTTTCGGTGACGATCATGCCCTGTGGCCCGCCAAAGCCGCGAAACGCGGTGTGGCTCTGGGTGTTGAGTTTGCAGCGGTAGGAAGTGATCTCCACGTCCTGCAAAAAGTACGCGTTGTCGGCATGAAAAATGGCGCGGTCGGCCACCGGGCCCGACAAGTCGGCGCTGAAACCGCAGTGCACCAGCATCTGCAACTGCAGCCCGCACAAGCTGCCACTGTCGTCAAAGCCCACGCGGTAGTCATAGCTGAACGGATGGCGCTTGCCGGTGATGAGAAAGTCATCATCGCGGTCAAGCCGCAGCTTGACGGGTCGCTTCACCTTCTGCGCTGCCAGCGCAGCCCACACCGCCAAATGACCGGCCTGCGTTTCCTTGCCGCCAAAGCCGCCGCCCATGCGCCGGCATTGCACCGTGACCGCATGGTTGTCCAGACCAAGGGCATGGGCCACCCAGTGCTGCACCTCGCCGGGGTGCTGGGTGCTGCTGTGAATCAGCCACTGGTTCTGTTCCTGCGGCAGCGCATAAGCCACCTGGCCTTCCAAGTAAAAGTGTTCCTGGCCACCAACCTCCAGCGTGCCGTGCAGGGTGTGCGGCGCGCTGGCCAGGGCCTGGGCCGCATCACCGCGGCGAACCGTCACCGGTGGCAGCACAAAACTTTGCGCCTGGCGTGCCGCGCGCACGTCCAGGATGGCAGGCAGCACCTCAATCTGCGGCGCCACCAGCCGTGCCGCACGGCGTGCCAGCATCACGCTGTCGGCCACCACCAAGCCAATCACCTGGCCCACATGCTGCACCGTGTCCTGCGCCAACACAGGCTCATCGCCAGCAAAGGCGGCCAGCATTTTGCTGCCCGGCACATCAGCCGCCAGCAGCACGGCGTGCACACCGGGCAGGGCCAGGGCCGCCTGTGTGTCCACCCCCAGCAACTTGCCGTGGGCCACTTTGGACAGCACGGGCGCCGCGAACAGCGTGCCGCGCACTTCCGGGATGTCGTCGATGTAGGTCGCGGCGCCGGCAATCTGGGCGGCTGCGCTCTCATGCGGGTGGGACTGGCCGCTGGTCATGCGGGGGGTTGCGCTACCGGGCAGGGCTGCATTCATGTGTTCTCTCCTTCCAGGCACAAGCTGGTCAGGCTGGTGTTTGGCACGCCCTGGCTCTCCAGCCAGAAACGTTCCATCAGCCCGTCCAGCAGCTGCTCGCGGTAGGCGGCGCTGGCACGCATGTCCGAGATCGGCTGAAACGCGTTGCGCAGGCTCATCTTGGCTTGGTCCACGGTGTTGTGCGTCCAGCTCTGTCCGGTGAGTGCAAGCTCGGTTGGCACCGCGCGCACCGGCGTGGCCGCCACACCCCCAACGCCGATGGAAACCCCGGTGATGCGCCCGTCCCGCATGTGCAGTTGAATGGCCAGACACACCGCAGAAATGTCGTCTTCGCAACGCTTGGAAACTTTATACACGCGCAGCAGCTCATCGGGCTGTGGCAGCGGCACACGGATGAAGGCCAGCACTTCGTCGGCTACCATGACGTTTTTGCGGTAGCCGGTGTAAAGGTCTTCCAGCGGCAGATCGCGCTGGCCGCGCAGACTCATCAGCACCACACGGGCGCGCAGCGCAATCAGCAGCGGCATGCTGTCACCAATCGGTGAACCGTTGGCAATATTGCCGCCCAGGGTGCCGGCATGGCGCACCGGCAGGCCGGCAAAGCGGCTGAAGAACGCATGCAATTGCGGTCGGTCCGCTTCCAGCGCGGCAAAGGCGTCGCTTAAGCTGACGGCGGCGCCGATGACGGTGTGGTCGTCCTGCACCTCGATGGACTTAAGTTCAGCCACCCGCGTGACGTCGAGCACCTGAGCAAAATCCATGTGCAGCTTGTTGACCCACAAGCCCACGTCGGTGCAACCGGCCACCAGTTGGGCCTGCGGCCGGGCGGCGCGGGCCGCCAGCAGGGCGTCGAGGCGGGTTGGCGCGTCGTAGGAGCAGGCGGCTTCCTGTGTTCGGTTCGCTGGCGCGATGGACACCAACTGCTGGCGCAAGCGAGTCTCGTCCAGGTTCACGCGGGGCAGGGCGCCCATCTGCTCAGCCGCGTCCAGAATGGGCCGGTAACCAGTGCAGCGGCACAGGTTGCCCGACAGCGCCTCTTGCGCCTGGGTGCGGCTGACGGACAAGTCTTTCAGCACCGTGTTCTGGTACAGGCCAAACAGGCTCATGGCAAAGCCGGGGGTGCAAAAGCCGCACTGGCTGGCGTGGCACTGGTGCAGCGCCTGCTGCACCGGATGTGCCGTGCCGTCCACGGAGGCCAGGTCAGCAGCGGTCCAGAGCGCCAAGCCATTGAGGGCATGCGCCATTTTGATGCAGCTGTTGACGGCGAGGTAGCGGATATGCTCGCCCTGCAACTCGCCCAGCACCGCAGTGCAGGCACCGCAGTCGCCCTCATTGCAGCCTTCCTTGGTAGCACTGTGGGCCAGGTCTTCGCGCAGCAATTGCAGCAGTGTGCGGGTCGGCGGGACGCCTTGCAGCGTAACAATCTCGCCGCGCCAGACAAATTGCAGGAGAGGTGGGTTCATGAAAGCACTCATTTGCTAGGGATGGAGGTTGATCGGTGGCACCACGGCCACAAGCATAGAGCAAATGTCGTACCCGGTCTCGGTATAGTCTGTAGCCCGGATGCAGCGAAGCGCAATCCTGGAAGCACTGGCATTGATCTTGCTGTATTTTTTTCTGATGCAGCCCGTCCCGGTCAGCGCCAAATTGCAGATTTCAGGGCATTTTGCTGGTAAAAACGACATCTTATTTAATCGACAAATCCGTTCATGATCACGCCCCGTCTTCAGCTCACAGGCATCACCAAACGCTACCCCAGCGTGGTTGCCAACAGTGACGTGAGCCTGACGGTGATGCCCGGCGAGACTCACGCGGTGCTCGGTGAAAACGGCGCTGGCAAGTCCACCCTGATGAAAATCATTTACGGCTCGGTCAAGCCCGATGCCGGCGAGGTCCGCATCAACGGTCAGCTCATGCAGATCCGCAACCCCAAGGACGCGCGCGCCAACGGTATCAGCATGGTGTTTCAACACTTCAATTTGTTCGACACCCTGACTGTGGCTGAAAACGTCTGGCTCGGCCTGGCACGCAATTCCCTGGACCAGGTCACCGCCAGCATCGTCGCCAAAGCCACCGAGTATGGACTCGACATCGACCCCGAACGCCCGGTGCACACCCTCAGTGTGGGTGAGATGCAGCGGGTGGAAATCATTCGCGCCTTGCTGACGCGCCCCGAGTTGCTGATTCTGGATGAGCCCACCTCAGTTCTGACGCCGCAGGCGGTCGACAAGCTTTTCGTGGTGTTGAAAAAGCTGGCCAGCGAGGGCTGCAGCATTTTGTACATCAGCCACAAATTGCACGAAATCCGCGAGTTGTGCAACGCCTGCACCGTGTTGCGGGGTGGCAAGGTGACCGGCGTCTGCAATCCTGCAGAGGAATCCAATGCCTCCCTGTCGCGCCTGATGATCGGCGCTGAGCCACCACAGTTGCAGCACCGGCCGCAAAAAGCCGGCCCCGTGGTACTCGACGTGAAGGGGCTCAGCCTGGCGCGCGAGGACCAGTTTGGTATCGACCTCGAAGGCATTGACCTGCAGGTGCGCGCCGGCGAGGTGGTGGGTATTGCCGGTGTCTCGGGCAATGGCCAAAAGGAACTCATGGTCGCCTTGTCGGGCGAAGATTGCCGTGCGCCCAAAGGCAGCATTCGCATGGGCGACACCGATGTCTCGGCGCTGCACCCAGGTGAACGCCGCAAACTCGGCCTGCACTTCGTACCCGAAGAGCGGCTCGGGCGCGGCGCTGTGCCCAACCTGAGCCTGGCGCACAACCTGCTGTTGACACGCACCGGCGCCATTTCCCTGCCGAAATTTGCCGGCGGCTGGATCAAGGTGGGCGCGCTGGAGCAACACGCAGCGCAGCTCATCAAAACCTTCAACGTCAAGGCCGGCGGCCCGCGCGCGCTGGCGCGGTCGCTCTCGGGTGGCAAT
>JBASJO010000485.1:0-3620 GCA_049655365.1 Rhodoferax sp.
CGGCTGACCCACCGGGGCCGAGGCCAATCCCTTGCGCACCAGCGCCAAATCCTCGTCGCTCGGGTACTGGCCCAACAACCAGTAATCAAAAGCGCGCCGCGCCATGGGTGCCGCAGAGACCGAGCCAAAACCGGCGTTTTCCACAATCACGGCGATCGCCATTTTGGGATCTTCAGCCGGGGCAAAAGCAATGTAGAGCGCGTGGTCACGCTGGCGCTCTTCCATGCGGGCGGCGTTGTATTTTTCGTTCCGGCCAAGCGACACGGCCTGCGCGGTGCCGGTTTTGCCACCACTGAGGTAGCCGGCTCCGGCAAACACGCGGCGCGAGGTGCCGTCCTGCGTCACTCCCACCATGGCGCGGCGAATGGTGTCAAGGTGCTCGGGCTTGAAACCCAGATTTTCGGCAGGCTGAGGCACCACCGGCACGCTGACCTGGGCGCTGGCGTCCTGCGTTGCCAGCACCAGTTGCGGCGCGTGCTTGATGCCATTGTTGGCCAATATCGCCGTGGCCTGCGCCAGCTGCAACATGGTGAAACTGTTGTAGCCCTGGCCAATGCCCAACGAGATGGTCTCACCCGCGTACCAGCGCTGCTGCTCCGGGCGCTTGAAGTAATTGCGTTTCCATGCCTGGTTGGGCAGCACGCCGCGCACTTCGCCCGGGATGTCGATGCCGGTGAGCTGGCCAAAGCCCAGTGGCTTCATGAAGTCGTGCATGGCCTCGACCCCCAGTTCGTTGGCCAGCGAATAAAAGTACACATTGCTCGACTCGACAATGGCGCGGTGCATGTCCATGATGCCGCCGCGCTCGTTTTCAGGGCTGCCAAAGCGGTGGCCGCCGAACATGTAGAAACCGGGGTCGTTGATCTGCATGCTGGCCGTGCGCTTGCCCGTCGTCAGGGCCGCCAGCGCCATGAAGGGTTTGTAGGTGGAGCCCGGCGGGTAGGTGCCACGCAGCGCCCGGTTCAGCAGCGGCTTGTCGATCGACTCGTTGAGCCCTTGCCAGCTTTCGTGGTCGATGCCCTCGACAAACAGGTTCGGGTCGAAGGAGGGCTTGCTGACAAACGCCAGCACCTCGCCGGTTTTCGGGTCCAACGCCACCAGCGCCCCGCGGCGCTCGCCGAACATGTCTTCAATCAGTTGCTGCAGCTTGATGTCAATCGACAGCTTGATGGTGTGCCCGGGGGTCGAGGACTGACTGGACAGGCGCCGGGTGGCACGGCCGCCCGCAGAAGTTTCCATGGCGTCGATGCCGGTCACACCATGCAGCTGCGCCTCGAAACTTTGCTCAACACCGAGCTTGCCAATGTACTCGGTGCCACGGTAATTGGCGGCGTCATCCGACTCCTCGAGTTTTTCCTTTTCTGCCACGTTGATGCGCCCGATGTAGCCAATCACATGGCTGGCCAGCTCACCATACGGATAGTTGCGAAACAGCCGCGCCTTGATATCGACTCCGGGAAAACGGTAACGCTGGGCGGCAAAGCGCGCCACTTCTTCGTCAGTGAGGCGGCTGCGCAGCGGGATCGACTCGAAACTCTTGCCCTCCTCGCGCAGCTTCTTGAAACGGCGCCGGTCGCGCGGCGTGATCTCCAGAATTTGCGCCAGTTCGTCAATGGTCTGCGTCAGGTCAGGCACTTTGGCTGGCGTGAGCTCCAGCGTGTAAGCCGAATAGTTGGTAGCCAGCACGATGCCGTTGCGGTCCAGAATCAGGCCCCGGTTGGGCACGATCGGCACCACGGCGGTGCGGTTGTTTTCAGCTTGGGCGCGCAAGTCGTCATGGCGCAGCACCTGCAGATAAAAAAGCCGGGCCGCCAGCAGCCCGAAACACAGCAACACCACCACGCTGGCCACCAGCACCCGCAGGCGAAAGCGGGCCAGTTCAAGTTGAACATTGCGGATGATCTTCATGCGCGCTTCAGCAGGAGAACGTGACCACGGCGCTCACAGCGGCCGGTTGGCATCCGGGTTGGGGGCGCGCTTTTGCGGTGACAGCAGCACCACGCTCACGACCGGCCACAACAGCGCCTCCAGAACCGGCGCCAGCAGCATCGACCAGCCCGGAAAATCATCGCCGGCCATCAAGCGCACCAGCAGCGTCAAGGCATGGGCCGCCACGAACAGGGGCAGCACCTGCGCGGCCTGCGACGGCACGCTGAACCAGAGCAGGCGGCGGTGCATGGCAATGGCCAGGAAACTCAACACCGCATAAGCCAGCGCGTGTTGCCCAAGCAGCGCACTCTGGTGCACATCCATGCCCAGACCGAGCACAAAAGCCGCCGTCATGCCCACCCGCAACGGCTGGTGGATGGTCCAGAACACCAGCACCAGCGCCAGCAGGTCGGGGTGCCAGGCGGCGCGCCCGACCAAGCCCATGTTGAGCAGCATGGTGCAACCCAACGCCACCAGCAGGCTGCTCCAGATGAACAGCGAACTCGCCGGCAACAGCAATTGTTGGCCACGCGGCATGATCATGGCTGCCCCCCCTTGCTGCTGCGCCCGGGCTCGGCCGGCGCGTCGGGTCGGGCCGGGACCTGCCCGGCCAGCGGCTGCAGCACCAGCACATGCAGGCTGCCATCCAGTCGGGCGATGGGCTGGGCCGTGATACGGGCAAACGCCGAATCGGCGCGGCGTTCAATTTTTAGCACGCGACCCACCTGCAGGCCGGGCGGATAGATGCCATCGACACCGCTGGTGGTCAGCAGGTCACCGGCGGCCATGTCGACATGGGCATCCATGTAACGCAGCTCCAGCGTGCCGCTGCTCAGGCTGCTGTTGCCAAAGGCCAGTCCGCGGGCACCGGTGCGTGTGTTGAGCACGGGAATCGCCTGGTCAGGGTCGGTGATCAGGGTGACCTCGCTCACCATCGGGTACACCCGGGTCACCTGGCCCAGAATGCCGACCTCGTCGAGAACCGGCGCGCCGGCCGCCACCGCCTGCAGCGCGCCCTTGTCGATGATGACTTTGCGGGTGTAAGGGTCGGCAGCGTCATACAGCACCTGTGCCGCCAGGGCCGGCGTGTTGACGCGCGCGCGCATGTCAAGCAAGGCCCGCAGGCGAACGTTCTCGAGCATGAGTTGCTCCACCTGCTGGGCGCGCTGGGACTGCAGACCGAGCTGGTACTGGGCTGCCGCTTCGCTGGCCTGGGAACGGTTGAGGGATTCGAAATACTGGCTGCCGCCCTGGCCCCAGATGATGGGGCGCAGCACCAGCCATTGCACCGGGTACAGCGCCGTGGCAATCACGCTGCGCAGCGGCTGTATCACATGAAAACGCAGATCAGCCACCATCAGCAGCAGCGCCAGTGCGCCGAAAAATACCAGTTTGGACAGTGCGGACGGGCCCTGCCTGAAAAATGGCGGTGGCGTGCCGTCCAGCGTACCGAGTGGCATCGCTGTCTGGCCCGCTTATTCGCTGGTGAAAATGGAGCCCAGGCGATCCATTTGTTCCAGCGCCATGCCGCAACCGCGCACCACACAGGTCAACGGGTCCTCGGCCACCAGCACCGGCAGGCCGGTTTCTTCGTCCAGCAGGCGGTCCAGGTCGCGCAACAGGGCGCCGCCGCCGGTCAGCATCATGCCGCGGTCGGCAATGTCGGCACCCAATTCAGGCGGGGTTTGCTC
>JBASJO010000486.1:0-4199 GCA_049655365.1 Rhodoferax sp.
CCGGCGCTCAGGCCATTGACACGAATGCCTTTGGCGCCGACCGCATCGGCCAGGTAGCGCACCGACGATTCGAGCGACGCCTTGGCCAGGCCCATGGTGTTGTAGCTCGGCACCACGCGCACGCCACCCAGGTAGGTCAGCGTCAGCAGCGACGCGGTGTTGCTCAGGTAGGGCAGGGCGGCTTTGGCCATGCCTGGAAAGCTGTAGGCGCTGATGTCGTGCGCAATGCGGAAATTCTCGCGCGTCAGACCATCCAGAAAGTTTCCGGCGATGGCTTCGCGCGGGGCAAAACCGATGCTGTGCACAAACCCGTCAAAGGTGGGCCAATGTTGCGACAGGTCTTTGAACAACTTGTCGATTTGCTCGTCCGAGCCCACGTCGCAGTCAAAAATCAGCGTGGAATTGAAGTCGGCGGCAAATTCGGTGATGCGATCCTTGAAGCGCTCCCCCACGTAGCTGAACGCCAGTTCGGCACCCTGCGCGTGACAGGCCTTGGCAATGCCGTAGGCAATGGAGCGGTTGGACAACACGCCGGTGATCAGAAATTTTTTGCCTGTCAGGAAACCCATAGTAGCCTCTGTTTTTTCAATTGATTTGATGCAGAATTGTCGCATGCGTCGACTGTTTTTTTTGTTCTGCCTGAGTTGGGTGTCTCCTTTATGGGCGGCGCACGGCTACGCACTCTGGGGCGACCTGAAATACCCGGCCAATTTCGCCCATTTCGACTATGTCAACCCGGCTGCGCCCAAGGGTGGCGAATTGCGCCTGGTGAGCAATTTGCGGGTCTCCACCTTTGACAAGTACAACCCGTTCACCATCAAGGGTTCGGCCCCGGCCTACCTGGCTGACCTGATGTTTGACAGTTTGTTGACCGGTTCCCTGGATGAGACCGGTTCCGGCTATGGCTTGCTGGCGCAGGACGTGGTGGTGGCCGCGGACGGCCTGAGTGCCATTTTCAGGCTACGTCCTGAAGCCCGCTTTCACAATGGGGACCCGGTACTGGCCGCCGATGTGAAGTACAGCTTTGACATGCTGATGGGCCCCTTTACTTCTCCGGCCTACAAGACCGTTCTTTTTGATGTGGCGGGTCTGGATGTGCTGGACGAACGCAGCGTGCGCTACCGCTTCAAGAAGCCCAACCGTGAACTGCCGCTGACCGTGGGCGGCTTGCCGGTCTTCAGCCGGGCCTGGGGTGTCGAGGCCGGCAAGCCCAAGCCGTTTGACCAGATCGTCACCGATGTGCCCATTGGCAGCGGACCCTACAAAATCGGCCCGGTCCGTTTTGGCAAAGACATCACCTACGTGCGTGACCCCCAGTACTGGGCCAAAGACCTCCATGTCCGACGTGGCACGGCCAATTTCGACCGCATCACGGTCAAGATTTACAAGGACGGTACGGCCCGCCTGGAGGCCCTGAAAGCGGGCGAATTTGATTTGATGCGTTTCTTCTCAGCCGGAGACTGGGCGCGCCGCGTCAACGGCAAGCGCTTTGATTCGGGTGAACTGGTCAAGCGGGAATACCAGCACCGCCTGCCCACGGGATTTCAGAGCTATGTGCTCAACACGCGGCGTGAGCTGTTCAAGGATGTGCGCGTGCGCCAGGCGCTGGGTCTGGCATTGGACTATGAGTGGCTGAACCGGCAGCTTTTTTACAACGCCTACCAGCGCGTCAACGGCTTGTTTGGCAACACCGACTGCCAGGCCAGCGGCGTGCCTTCAGCGCAGGAACTCGCTTTGCTGGCGCCGTGGCGCAGCCATGTCCCGGCCGAGGTGTTTGGGCCCATGACGCAGCCGCCGCGCACTGACGCGCCCTCGTCCCTGCGCGCCAACCTGCGACAGGCGCAGGCCTTGTTGAACGCGGCTGGCTGGCAGGTGCGCGATGGCAAGTTGCGCAATGCGACTGGTCAGGCGTTCGAGATCGAATACCTCGACAGCAACGAGGGCAGTGCGCGCGTGGTCACGCCTTGGGCGCGCAACCTCGAAAAGCTGGGCATCGCCTTGAACTTTCGCCCGGTGGACTTTGCCCTCTACCAGCAGCGCCTGCAAAAATTCGAGTTCGACATCACCTCGCTGGCCTATGGCGGCACCCATAACCCGGGCCAGGAATACGCTGATCTGTTTGGCTCCAAGGCTGCCGATCAGGAAGACTCCGGCAATATGGCAGGCGTCAAGAACCCGGCGGTCGATGCCTTGATCAGCGCCATGACCCGTGCCACCTCAAAGGCCGAACTGCTGCCGGCCTGCCGTGCGCTGGAACGGGTGATCGCCCACAGCCACGTGCTCGTGCCACAGTGGTCTGCGGCGACCCACCGCATCGTCTTCAACAGCTGGCGGCTCGACCAGCCCGCCACCATGCCCCCGTATTCCCAAGGCGAAGGCTGGGCCATTGACACCTGGTGGGCAAAGCCCTTAGCCAAATAAATCATGCTGAGCTACATTCTCAAACGCCTGTTGTTGATGGTCCCCACGCTGTTCGGGGTGCTGTTGCTGACCTTTGTCGTGATTCAGTTCGTGCCAGGCGGGCCGGTCGAGCAGTATCTGGCCGAAGCCAAGGCGGGCGCCGGCAAGGGTGCTGCAGCCGAGAGCGGTGGCTTGAGCTACCGCGGCGCGCAGGGGGTGGACCCGAAGCGCATCGAACAAATCAAGGCCCTGTATGGTTTTGACAAGCCCGCGCATGAGCGCTTTGTGCAAATGTTGGGCCAGTTTGCCCGCTTTGATCTGGGCAGGAGTTTTTTCCAGAACAAAAGCGTGGCGGACCTGATCTGGGAAAAATTGCCGGTGTCGATCAGTCTGGGGCTCTGGACCTTTTTCATCAGCTACCTGATTGCCGTGCCCTTGGGGGTGGCCAAGGCGGTGCGCGCCGGCTCGCGTTTTGACTTTGTCACCACGCTGCTGGTGCTGCTGGGCTATGCCATTCCGGGTTTTGTGCTGGGCGTGGCGCTGCTGGTGATTTTTGGCGGGCAACTGCAGTGGTTCCCGCTGCGGGGGCTCACCTCGGCCAACTGGGACGAGCTCAGCTGGGGCGCGCGCATTGTGGACTACCTCTGGCACATCACGCTGCCCGTCACGGCCATGGTGCTGGGCAGCTTTGCGGTGACGGCCATGCTCACCAAGAACGCTTTCCTGGAAGAGATCCGCAAGCAATACGTGCTCACGGCGCGCGCCAAGGGCCTATCGGAGCGCCAGGTGCTCTGGAAGCATGTGTTCCGCAACGCGCTGATTCCCATCATCACCGGCTTTCCGGCGGCGTTCATCGGCGCGTTCTTTGCGGGCTCGCTGCTGATCGAGACGCTGTTCTCGCTCGACGGCCTGGGCCTGCTGAGCTACGAGAGCGTCATCCGGCGCGACTACCCCGTGGTGCTGGGCACGCTGTATCTGTTCACGCTGATCGGGCTGGTGACCAAGCTCGTCAGCGACCTGTGCTACGTGTGGGTGGACCCGCGCGTGAAGTTTGATTGAAGGATACGCATGCGTGTGACCTCCGAAGTAATCGAGCGCACCGTGCGCATGCTGCAGGCGCGACTGCCGGGCCTGCTGGCGGTGTACGGCTTTGGCAGCCGCGTGCAAGGCACGGCGGGGCCGGACAGCGACCTGGACCTGGCCGTGCTGGTGGCTGGCTACGCTGATGTGCTGCTGTTGTGGCAGCTATCCAGTGAACTGGCCGACATCGCGGGCTGCGCCGTGGATCTGCTGGACTTGCGTGCTGCATCCACGGTGATGCAGTACCAGGTCGTCACCCAGGGTGAGCGTTGGTGGACACGGGATGCACAGGCCGCGATGTTCGAGAGCGCCATCCTGAGCGAGAAAACCGCCCTGGACACGGCGCGCGCTGGCCTGCTGGCCGATATTCGAGAGCGAGGGACTGTGTATGGTGGATGACGTGCTGCTGAACAAGGCCGCCACAATAGAGCGCTGCGTATTGCGTGCGCGCGAGGAATATTTCAGCGATCCGACCACTTTCGCCACCAATTTCAGCCGCCAGGATGCCGCCATCCTGAACATCCAGCGCGCCTGCGAGGCCGCGCTGGACATGGGCCAGCACCTGATTCGGCGCGACCGGCTGGGTGTTCCACAAAGTGCGCGCGACGTTTTTGCCCTGCTGGCCCAGGCTGGCCGGATTGAACCACCCCTGGCCGAAGGCTTGCAGCGCATGGTGGGGTTTCGCAACATCGCCGTGCATGACTACCAGAGCCTACAGC
>JBASJO010000487.1:0-2966 GCA_049655365.1 Rhodoferax sp.
CGACTGGTGGCGTCGGGCTTGCCGCTGCAGGTGGCTTGCCAGGCCGCCATCATCGACGCACTCACCGACGACCTGGCCACCGCGCAAGCCTTGGGTGAGGTGGTGCGCGCGCTGTTTGGCGATGCCGCCTGACGTATTTCCGGCCACTTCATGAAGCAGTCCAAGCCCGGCAAACTCGCTCCCGCACGCTTGCAGCAATGGCGGTTGGCGACCCAGCTTGGTTTTTTTACGCTGTTTGTGTTGGCCCCGGCGCTCAACCTGTTTCGCTTTGACTTGACCGATACCCAGCTCTGGTTTTTGGGGCAACGCTGGTCGCTGGGTATCGACGCCCTGGCTCAAGGCCAAATCAGCCCTACCGACGCTGCGCTGCAACTGGTCTGGCGCGCCTTTGTGCCCGGCTTGTTGCTGGTGGCCGTTTTTTTGGGCGTGGCCTACCGTTATGGCCGCCTCTATTGCGGCTGGTTGTGCCCGCATTTTTCGATGGTCGAGCTGCTTAACAAGTTGCTGCACCGCGCTTGCGGCAAGTTGAGCATTTGGGACAAAAGCACGACACCCCGGCCGGGCGCTACTCCGCATGCGGGCTGGTGGCCGCTGTTTGCCCTGAGCTGCGCCTTGATGGGGTTCATCTGGGCCATCACACTGCTGACCTATTTGCTGCCGCCTGACCTCATTTGGGGTGGTTTGGTCGAGGGCACGCTGACACCCAATCAAAGCCGGTTTTTGCTGATTGCCGGCACCGTCTTCACGCTGGAATTTGCCTTTGCCCGACACTTGTTTTGCCGCTTTGGCTGCGCGGTGGGTTTGTTCCAGAGCCTGGCCTGGATGGCCAACCCCAAAGGCATGGTGGTGGCCTTTGCCCGGGAGCGCGCCCGCGAGTGCAAAACCTGCGACGCGCCACGTGGTTCCGCCTGCGACAACGCCTGTCCCATGCGCCTGAACCCGCGCAACATCAAGCGCATGATGTTTTCCTGTGTGCAATGTGGCCAGTGCCTGACCGCCTGTGATGCCACCCAGCAAGACCAGCAACGCCAGCCCTCGCTGGAATGGCAGGTAGGCGTGGATGCACTGCGCGAAACCTTGCGCCAGCGCCAGCGCGAACAGTTTTCGAGTCACTGATGGAAGAGCTGGTTGGACGCTGGTGGCACCAAGCCATCACCAAGGCCACGCGGCTAGACCACCCGGCAGCCGCAGTGCATCTGCAGGACATGCAAAAAGCCATCGGCTTTATTTTTCGCGCTGCAGGTGGCTCCGATGCGCTGCGTTTTACCCCGGCCTCGCTACAGCAAGTGGGTGGCCAGCGGCACTGGTTGCAAAAGCTGGCCGGCAGCGGCCAACGCGCCGACACGGCGCAACTCGAAATCGATGTGCTGGCGCTGCCCGCCACACTGGCGGTGTTTGACGACGCGCAACTCAACCGCGACCTCTACCTCTGGCTGGCGATGCTGTCCGCGTGTTTCGAGCCTAGCGGTGACTGGATCAAGGACAACCTGCGCGCCACCGGGGCGGCGCTGGCACAATTCCCGGGCTTTGCCACAAGGTACCAGGTTTTGTTGCAGGCGCACCTGGCACAGCGCCCAAAGCTGCAGCGACTGGGTGGGGAAATGGCGCCCGCCGAGGCTGTTGTTCAGGCCGCGCTGAGCGAACAAGTGGCGGGCGACTTGCGCTGTGAACCGCAAGACGTCGCTGCTGTCTGGTTGTGGCTGAGAGCGAATGCCCCGATGGCCGCCGATCGTCCGGCCGGTCAGAAAGATGCCGAGTCCGAACAACACCCCGCCGCGCTCAAGGACAAACAGCGCCGGCGCAGCCAGACCACCTCGCACGAACAAAGCCGCAATGCCATGGTGCTGCCGTTTCGCGCCGAAGCCCTGATGTCCTGGAGCGAAATGGTGCACGTCAACCGCAGTACCGACGACGAGGAAGACGGCAACGCCCTGAACGCCGCCAACGACATGGACAAGCTTTCGGTCGCACCGGACGGGCAAACGCTGGCCTCGCGCGTCAAATTTGACCTCGATTTACCCAGCAGCAGCGCCGACGACGCACCCGTCGGCCCTGGTGTCGCCTTGCCGGAATGGGACTATCGGCGCGGCGTGCTACAGCCCGCGCATTGCCGGGTGCAGGTGATGCAAGCGCAAAACTGCGCGCCCTTCATTCCCCCTGCGGCCCTGCGCCTGACCGCCCGGCGACTGCGCCGCCACCTGGAAGTGTTGCGTGACGCGCCACGCGCCGTGCATGGCCAGGACAGCGGCGATGACCTGGACCTTGACGCCTGGGTGCGCTTTCACGCGGACCAGCTCGACGCCGCCACCCCGTGCAGCGACACACCACCCATCTACATCCGACGCGCCCGGCTTGACCGCAGCCTGGCCACCCTGTTGCTGGCCGACCTGTCCTTGTCCACCGATGCCTACGCCACGGAACAAGCGCGGGTCATCGATGTGATCCGTGACGCGTTGTTTGTGTTTGGCGAGGCGCTGCACGCCGCCGGTGACCCCTTCGCCATCTGGGGCTTCAGCTCGGTGCGCCGCCAGCATGTGCGCATGCAACACCTGAAAACCTTTGCGGAACCGTGGAGCGATGCCAGCCGGGCCCGTGTCGGCGCCGTCAAACCCGGTTACTACACCCGCATGGGTGCCGCCATTCGCCACGCCACCTTGCAACTGGCCGACCGCCCTGAGCGCAAGCGCCTGCTGATGCTGCTCACCGACGGCAAACCCAACGACCTGGACGTCTACGAAGGCCGCTACGGTCTGGAAGACACGCGCCAGGCCGTGCGCGAGGCGCACGCTGCCGGCTTGATTCCGTTTTGCGTCACCATTGACGAGAAAGCCCACGACTACCTGCCCATGCTGTTCGGTCAGAACGGCTACGCCATGGTGCGCCAACCACAAGAACTGGTGCGGCAACTCACCCAAGCCTGGGCCACGCTGTCGCGCCGCTGAGTTTCTCTGCCCGCATGGCAGGTG
>JBASJO010000488.1:0-4007 GCA_049655365.1 Rhodoferax sp.
TCGCATGATCGACGAAAGCCCGGCCGAAGAAGATTTCAAACAGGTCATGCGCGGCAAACTTGACGCCCTGCTGGGCCTGGCCGAGGCCACCGATTGCCGCCGCGTGCGCCTGCTGCGTTACTTTGGCGAGGCCAGTCAGCCCTGCGGGAATTGCGACAACTGCCTGCAGCCGCCCGAGGTCTGGGACGCGACCGACGCCGCGCGCAAGCTGCTGTCCACGGTGTACCGGCTGCAGCAAAACAGCGGTGTGTCGTTCGGTGCCGGCCACACCATGGACATTGTGCGCGGCAAGCTGACCGACAAAGTGAAGCAGCGCGGCCACGAGAGCGTGAGCACCTTTGGTCTGGGTGCGGATTACAGCGAAAGCCAGTTGCGTGCCGTGATGCGCCAGCTGATTGCCGTCGGCGCCTTGCAGGTGTTCACCAGCGAGGGCTTCAGCACGCTGCACCTGACCGAAGCGTCGCGCGCTGTGTTGCGCGGTGAGGTGCCGGTGCGCCTGCGCGAGTCCACCCACCAGCGCCCCGAAAAACGCAGCCGCAGCCGCACCGCGCCGGCGCCGGTGGCGGCCAATCTGGGTCAGGACGCCATGGTGCGTTTCATCAACCTCAAGTCCTGGCGCGCCGAGGTGGCCAAAGCGCACAACCTGCCCGCCTACGTGATTTTTCACGATGCCACGCTGGCGGCCATTGCCGAGCGCGCGCCCCAGTCGCTGGCGGATTTGCAGCACATCAGCGGCTTGGGCACGCGCAAGCTGGAGGCCTACGGCGAAGCCGTGCTGGCGGTGATCACCGGCGCATCCTCGGCGCTGGCAATCGCGCAGGCCTCCTAGCAAAGCCCCATCTTTGCTACACTGTTTGCATGTTTATGCCTCAAATTCAGATCACAGGTTGCAGCGACCGGGGAGCCTGGCCCTGGCGCGCCTGCTCTGCGCCTCCAGCCTCGGCCTGATCCCCGTTTATCGCATCATCTGCAGGGGAGTCGAAAAGGTCATTGACAGTTCAGCCCCTCCTTAGAAAGATGCTTCCGTGATTTCCGAACCTGAATTCAATGCTTTAAGCGCCCAGGGCTTCAACCGCATACCGGTGGTAGCGCAAGCCTTTGCCGACCTGGAAACGCCGCTCTCGCTCTACCTCAAACTGGCCAACAGCGCGCCCTTCAGTTTTTTGCTGGAATCGGTGGTGGGGGGTGAGCGCTTTGGCCGCTACAGCTTCATTGGCTTGCCTGCGCGCACGCTGCTGCGCGCCAGCGGCTTTGGCGAGGCGGCGCGCACCGAGGTGGTGACCGATGGCGTGGTGGTGGAGACCTCGCAAGCCAACCCGCTCGACTTCATTGCCGATTACCAAAAGCGTTTCAAGGTGGCTTTACAGCCTGGCATGCCGCGCTTTTGCGGCGGTTTGGCAGGCTACTTTGGCTATGACGCCGTGCGCTACATCGAGAAAAAATTGCAGCACTCCTGTCCGCCCGATGAGCTGGGTTGCCCCGACATCCTGCTGCTGCAGTGCGAGGAACTGGCTGTCATCGACAACCTGTCGGGCAAGCTCTACCTGATGGTTTATGCCGACCCGGCCCAGCCGCAGGCCTACCAGCGCGCCACCGAACGGCTGGCGCAACTCAGGGATCGCCTGGAGCAACCGGTGCACGCGCCGCAGGTGCTGGCCAGCGCGGGCTTGTCCGCAGTGCGCGACTTTGCCAAGACCGACTACATCGCTGCCGTGGAGCGCGCCAAGGAGCTGATTGCCGGCGGCGACTTCATGCAGGTGCAAGTGGGCCAGCGCATCAAGAAACCCTATACCCAGTCGCCGCTGAGCCTGTACCGCGCGCTGCGCGCGCTCAACCCCAGCCCCTACATGTACTACTACAACTTCAGCGGCGCCACGGCCGATGGGGCTGACTTTCATGTGGTCGGGGCCAGCCCCGAGATTCTGGTGCGCCAGGAGCAGGTGCTGCAGGACGGCCAGGCGGTGCAAAAAATCACCATCCGGCCGCTGGCCGGCACGCGCCCACGCGGCGCCACGCCTGAGGCGGACAAGGCGGCCGAGGTGGAGCTCATCAACGACCCCAAGGAACGCGCCGAGCATGTGATGCTGATCGACCTGGCGCGCAATGACATCGGCCGCATTGCCAAAATTGGCAGCGTCAAGGTCACCGACGCCTTTTGCGTCGAACGCTACAGCCATGTCATGCACATCGTCAGCAACGTCGAAGGCACCTTGCTCGACGGCATGACCAGCATGGACGTGCTCAAGGCCACGTTTCCGGCCGGCACGCTCACCGGCGCGCCCAAGGTTCATGCGATGGAACTCATTGACCAGCTAGAGCCCACCAAGCGCGGCCTTTATGGCGGCGCCTGCGGTTACCTGAGTTATGCCGGCGACATGGACGTGGCCATTGCCATTCGCACCGGCATCATCAAGGACCAGATGCTCTACGTGCAGGCCGCCGCCGGGGTGGTGGCCGACAGCGTGCCCGAGATGGAATGGCGCGAAACCGAGGCCAAGGCGCGGGCCTTGCTGAGGGCTGCGGAGCTGGTGGAAGAAGGGCTGGTGTGAAACACCCCTCGCCCTACTGGCGGCGTGCCTGGTTGTTGCTGGCCGCGGCGCTGCTGGCCGCCGGCGTGTGGGTGGCCTTTAACTTGCTGCACGAGTATGACCGCATCGAGCGGCAGGAGTTGGATCGTCTGAGTTTGCAAGCCAAGGTGATTGATGACAACCTGATGCGCCAGCTCGCCGCCATCAAGCGCAGTCTGCAATCGATCCAGCAAGCGTTGCCGGGTTGGCAGAGCAGCCCCGCCGGGCATGCGCAGGGGCAACGCACGCTGGCCAATATGGAAGCCGTCATGTCGTCGGTGCGCACGCTATTGGTGGCCGACGCGCAGGGCACTGTGACGTTTTCCAACCGTGAAGAGCTGTTGGGTCGCAATTTTTACGCACGTGACTACGTGCAGGCCCCGCTCAAGGCGCTGAATCCGGAGGTCTTGTATGTGAGCCCGCCTTTCAAATCGGTGTTGAACCATTACCTGATCAACCTGACGCGCGTGTTGCTGGATGACAAGGGGCAATTTGCCGGCGTGGTGTCGGCGTCGATTGATCCGGCGGACATCAACATCCTGCTCAATTCGGTACGTTACAGCGACGACATGCAGGCCATGCTGATACATGGTGACGGCAAGATTTTCATCAGTGAGCCGGTGCTCGATCAGGCGGCGGCGCAGGCGCTGTCGGCACCTGATGCGCTGCTGCGCCAGCACTTGCGTAGTCACCAGGTGACAAGCCATTTCAGTGGCTCGATGGCATTAACCAGCGACCAGCGTCTGGTGGTGATGCGCACCTTTTCCCCGGTGGCACTGGTCATGGACAAACCCCTGGTGGTGGTGTTGAGCCGCGCGCAAAAGCAATTGTTTGCGCCCTGGCGGCGCAACGTGCTGACCCAGGCGGGGGCTTACCTGATGCTTGTGCTCATCTGTTTGGTTGGCTTGTCGGTCTGGCAGCGCCAGCAGGCGCAAAAAAACATGGCGGCCAAACGGCTCAAACTGGCCACCGAGGCCAGTGGCGTGGGGATTTGGGAATTTGACCTGATCAGCAAACGTTACCAGTGGGACAACACCATGTTTGCCCTGTTTGGACTTGATCCCAAAGTGGTCAGCTCGCGCAACGACGACTGGATCAAGCTGCTGACAACCGAAGACCTGCAACGCATGCGTGACGCCACGCGTGCAACCATTCAGCAAGATAAAGCCTTCAGCATGACGTTTCAGATTTGCCGGCCCGATGGCCAGGTGCGCTTCATGCACAATCGCGCCGCGCTGTATTCGGACGAACGCGGCGTGCCACGGCGGCTGATCGGTGCCACTGAAGACGTGACCCAGCGCATGCACCAAGAAGCAGAGCTGCGTGTGGCGGCAGCGGCATTCGAGTCGCATGAGAGCATGCTGGTGACCAACGCCCGGATGGAAATTTTGCGTGTCAATCCAGCCTTTTCCGTGCTTTTTGGCTACACCTCGGATGAGG
>JBASJO010000489.1:0-4435 GCA_049655365.1 Rhodoferax sp.
CCGAGGCCTTGGCAGCCCTGCAAAAGGCGGGTTTGCGCATCATCATGGCAACCGGAGATGGCTTGACGACAGCCAAGGCCGTAGCACAGCAGTTGGGCATTCATGAAGTGCGCGGTGAAGTCAAGCCCGCCGACAAACTGGCGCTGGTCACGCGCTTGCAAAACGAAGGTCGCGTGGTTGCCATGGCCGGCGATGGCATCAACGATGCGCCTGCGCTGGCCAAAGCCAACGTCGGCATCGCCATGGGCACGGGCACCGATGTCGCCATGAACAGCGCCCAGGTGACATTGATCAAAGGCGATTTGCGTGGCATCAGCGCAGCGATTCTGATGTCACATGCCACCGTCAGGAACATGAAACAAAACCTGGTCTTTGCCTTTTTGTACAACGCTCTGGGGATTCCGATTGCCGCCGGTGTGTTGTACCCGCTCACTGGCTGGCTTCTGTCCCCGCTGATTGCCGCGCTGGCCATGAGTTTTAGTTCGGCTTCGGTCATTGGCAACGCGCTGCGGCTGCGCTGAATGGCCATGCTTGGGTGGAACCGTTTGCCCTTGTGGGTGCGTTTGTTCGTGATCAGCGTGGCGCTGAATTATCCATGGGAAATGGGCCAGGCTTTTCTGTACGTTGGCATGGACTACAGTGCCGCCACCTGGTGGCACTGCTTTGTGGCCAGCCTGGGTGACGGTGTTCTGGTCGGGTTGATCTACTTTTCAGGGCGCATGGTGATGAGCCGCAGCGATTGGTTCACCCGGCCCGGCCTCAAACCTTACGCCATCATGGTGACAACCGGTTTGATGATCGGGGTTGGGGTTGAGTGGGTGGCCGTCCACAGGCTGGCGCGCTGGACCTATACCGAGGCCATGCCATTGATTCCCATGCTGGACATCGGTTGGGTACCCGTGCTGCAAATGCTGGTATTGCCACCGCTTATTTTTTCCATCCTGGCAAAAACTGGCCGCATCAGGGCAGAATGACCAAGGCTTTATCCAGAAAGAAGAACTGTCATGAAAATCCTCATCGTCGAGGACGAACTCAAACCCGGGGACTACCTGAAACAGGGCCTGACCGAGGCCGGGTTCATGGTTGATCTTGCTCGCGATGGCGTCGATGGACTCCACCTTGCTTTGACTGAAAACTACGATCTGGCCGTTCTGGATGTGATGTTGCCGGGCATCGATGGCTGGGGCGTGCTGGCCGGCATTCGCCGCGCAGGCAAAGACATGCCCGTGATGTTTTTGACCGCCCGGGATGCGGTGGATGATCGCGTCAAGGGACTGGAGTTGGGCGCTGATGACTATTTGCTCAAACCTTTTGCGTTTTCCGAGTTGCTGGCGCGCGTGCGCACGCTGTTGCGCCGTGGCGGCAAAGCCCCGACCGACCCCTTTTTGCGCGCGGCCAATCTGGAGCTGGACTTGCTGCGCCGGCGTGTCAGCCGCGGGGGGCAACGCATTGACCTGACCGCCAAGGAATTTGCCCTGCTTGAGCTGCTGCTGCGGCGCCAGGGCGAGGTGCTGCCGCGCTCGCTGATCGCCTCGCAGGTTTGGGATATGAATTTCGATTCCGACACCAACGTGATCGAGGTCGCCATGCGCCGCCTGCGTGCCAAGGTGGATGATGCTTTTGATCCCAAGCTGATCCGCACAGTTCGCGGCATGGGCTATGTGCTGGAGGATCCCACGTGCGTGGCGTGAGCCAGATTTCCTTGACGCAGCGCTTGACGCTGATGTTTGTCTCGGCGGCATCGTCGGTGCTGCTTGCGCTTGGTTTTGTCATTGCCGCGTCGGTTGAGCAGCACTTTGAAGAGCTCGACATGGAAGTGCTCTCCGGCAAGATGGAGTTGACCCGGCAAGCATTCCTTGCTGTGACTTCACATGAGGGGCTAACGCAATTTACGCACCAATTGGCACAGTCATTGGTCGGTCACCAAGGGCTGGAGGTGATGGTGATCGATGCGGATCAATCGGTTATTTTTGCGACTGGCAACGCCAATTTCAGTCCTGAAGTGGTTGTCGATCAGGCCAAGCGTACACCTGGCCGGTCGGATTTATGGACGCAGGGCAGTCAGACTTACCGGGGTTTGGCGGCGCAAATTCCCACGGCCACGTTGGACAGCAACGGCCTTCCGGTCAATGTGTACGTCGCGGTGGCAACTGACATTGCGCAACACACCGCCTACTTGGGCGCGTTCCTGAAAACACTGTGGTTGTTTGTGGCAGCGGCCGTCGCACTGATTGGCGTGCTGGGCTGGGCGGCGGTGCGCCGGGGGCTTATGCCCTTGCGCACGATGCGCGAGCAGGCTCAGGTGGTGACGGCGCAGCAGCTCAGTCATCGTCTGCAGGTGCAGCATATGCCGGTGGAGCTGGCTGAGCTGGCGCAGTCGCTCAACGACATGCTGGCGCGACTCGATGAAGCTTTCACGCGCCTGTCTGATTTTTCAAGCGACATTGCGCACGAGCTGCGCACGCCTGTGAGCAATCTGATGACGCAGACCCAGGTGGTCCTGTCGCGCCCACGTGATGCCGCCGAATACCGCAGCGTGCTCGAATCCAATGCCGAAGAATTGGAGCGCATGGCGCGCATGATTTCTGACATGTTGCTGCTGGCCAAGGCGGAAAATGGCCTGGTGGTGCCAAGCCGGGAGACCGTTGACCTGGCCAGTGAGGTGCGCGCCTTGTTCGACTATTACGAAGCCGTGGCCGATGAAAAACATTTGCAGCTCAGTCTGAGTGCCGAGGGCGCTGTGCCGCTGCTGGCCGACCGCCTGATGTTGCGCCGGGCGCTGGGCAACCTGCTGTCCAATGCGATACGGCACGCCAACCCGGACACCTGCGTACGGGTGACATTGGGCCAGGCATCTGATGCGTTAACGGTGACGGTGGAAAATGTCGGCGACACCATTGCACCCGAGTTTCTGGAGCGTATTTTTGACCGCTTCTTCCGGGTGGATCCAGCACGTCAGCACGGTGATGGCACAGGCTTGGGGTTGGCCATTGCCAAGTCCATCATCGTCGGGCATGGGGGCACGATTTTGGCAACGTCTTCTGGTGCGGTTGCAAAATTCACCATCAAACTGCCTCATACCCCAAGCTGACGTAGGCCGCTCATTCAAACCATCAAGGCCTGTTGTTCTGGTACTTTTCCATGTACAGGCGCGCGACTTCGTTGCCCGACATGACAATGGTTTTGCCATCAACGGTCTCCATTTTCACGCCCTCTTTCATATAGTGAATGTTGCCGTATTTATCTTCCATGGACATCTTGCCGTCTTTATAGTGGTGCACGGTGGCACCGTCCTTCAGTTGAATGGACTGCACTCTGTCGGTGTCTCCAGCGGCAACTGCCGATAGCGCGGTGGCAGCGAGACTTAAAGCGATCAGGGATTTGCGAACGGACATGATAAAACTCCTTTAGTGGTTGACAGCCCCAGCGGATACTTTCCAAGGGTCGGTGACGCAACTGCTGCGTCACGGGTGTTAATGTAGAAACCACATGGCGTCATCGATATGACCGCGCAATTACAAATGAGACAGGCTTGCGTCCTGGTTTGCCCAGCCCATCCCCAAAAAACGCAAATGCGCTTGAAGCGTTTCCCAAGAAGTGGTCAGCGCAGCGCCCGGTGATAGGCCTTCAACACCAGCGAGGTCAGGCGCAGCGGGGCATGGCGCAGCGGCCCGGGCAGCCACTGCGGCGCATTCAATGAGAAACGCGTTGCCCAGCGCGTCACCGGGCGCAGCCACTGCGTGGACTGGACAAAACGTTGCTGTTGGTTCATGGCGGGAAACCTTTGATGGCGTGAAAAGATGCTGCATTGTTGTGTTTTAACGAAAACCTTGCTGGCTGTTCAGGAGGTTCGGGCCAAGGCCGCAATGTCAGTCAAGCTGCAAGGCTTCCGCTGTTGTGCCCTAATCCACCATCCTTGCCTTGTGAACCTTCGCCTTGAAAACATCCCCTGATGCCCTCAGTTCGCCCGTGCCCAGCAGCCGTCTGGGTCGGCTGGCGCGCCTCGGGCAAATGGCCACGGGGGTGGCCGGCAACATGCTGCTGGCCGGTGCGCGCCAGCTCGCCCAGGGCAAGCGCCCGAATCTGAGCGACCTGCTGTTGACCCCTGCCAATGTCAACCGCGTCGCGCAGCAATTGGCGCAGATGCGCGGTGCGGCGATGAAGCTGGGGCAATTGGTCTCGATGGATGCCGGCGACCTGCTGCCGCCCGAGCTGGCGGCCATTCTGGGGCGCTTGCGCTCGGATGCCCAGCCCATGCCGCAGCGCCAGGTGCAGGCGGTGCTCAGTGCCGCTTGGGGGGCGGGCTGGCAACAGCGTTTTGAGCCGTTCTCGTTCACCCCGATTGCCGCCGCGTCGATTGGCCAGGTGCATCGCGCCAGGACGCTGGACGGGCGCGACCTGGCCATCAAGATCCAGTACCCCGGTGTGCGCCGCA
>JBASJO010000490.1:0-2460 GCA_049655365.1 Rhodoferax sp.
GGTATTCGCCCTGCGGGTAGCGGTTGGGCACCACGTAAATGCCTTCCATTTCCTCACTGGCCATGGCCGCCAGGTGGCCGCCCCATTCGTTGGCCTCGATCAGCACCTCATTGGCGATGATGTCGAGTTTTTTCTGCATTTCGCCCTGCACGTTTTCGCTCTCGGCGCTGCCCATGACGTCGCCTAAAGCGCCTTTGCTGACGGCCTGGCTGATGCGTTTGCAGGCGCGTGCCACCACTTCAAGCAGCAGGCGCAACTCGGGCGGAATGTGGCCCTCCATGCGCTGCTGTTCCACCAGGTAGCGGGTCAGGGATATTTTTTTTGGCATGTTTGTCTCTTCGTTGGATTCATTGATTTTTTTCAATCGGCCAGGGCGCGGCTGACCACTTCGCGCACATCGTTGCTCAGGTCGGCTTTGGCAGCGACGCGTTTGAGGGCTTCCAAAGCGGCATGGCGGTAAGGCTCGGCCAGCTTTTTCCAGCGGTCCAGCGCGCGTGCCAGGCGCGCCGCCACTTGCGGGTTGATGGCGTCGAGCGCGAGCACCTGGTCGGCCCAGAACACATAACCCGCGGCATCGGCGCGGTGGAACGCCCCCGGGTTGGCGCTGCAATAGCTGAAGATCACGCTGCGCGCGCGAGTCGGGTTGCGGATATGGAAGTCGGGGTGCTTGAGCAGTTGGCGCACCGCTGGCAGCACCTGGCCACCACGGTCGGTGCAACCGGCTTGCAGTGCAAACCATTTGTCGAGCACCAGTTCTTCAGCTTTGAACAGGCTGTGAAAGCGTGCCAAGGCGGGTGTGGCCAGTGCATGGCCGGTGTGCACCAACGTGCTTAAAGCATTGAAGCGGTCGGTCATGTTGTCGGCATCCTTGAAGCGCTGGTAGGCTTTGCCAGGCCAAATCGCGTCACCGGACGCACGGGCGGCCAGGCACAGGTAATTCAAGGCCAGCCCCGCCAGTGCGCGGCGGCCGCTGGACAGGGTGTCGGGGCGGTAGCCGCCGTTGTGGCAATGCGACTCATAGGCCCACTGCCAATCAGCGCCCAGCTCACAGGCCAATTGCTCGCGCATGGCTTCGCGCACCGCGTGGATGCGTTGCGGGTCGACCACATCAAGCTGCTCGGCGATGTAGCTTTCTGACGGCAACGTGAGCACCAACTCCTTGAAGGCGGCATCCAGCGCGGGGTGACGCAGCACGGAGCGCATGGCAGAAACGTACGCCGCGTCGAGGTGGCTGGCCGCGGGGCCTGCCGCCTTGATGCTCTGCATGGCGCTGCGCAGGGCCAGGCGCTGGCCGGCTTCCCAGCGGTTGAACGGATCGGGGTCATGGGCCAGCAGCGTCAGCAGTTGCGCATCGCTGTAGTCAAAGTCGACGATCACCGGCGCGCTGAAACCGCGCAGGACCGACGGCACGGGTTCCTCCAGCACGTTCTCAAAAGTGATCGACTCCGTCGCCTGGGTCATGACGAACAGGTGGTTGCCACTTGTGGCAACTGAACTGCCTTGCAGCTGCAAGGGCTGGGCGACACCGCTGCTGGCGCCCAGCAGCCCCAGGCTGACCGGGATCACAAAGGGCTCCTTGACGTCCTGGCCGGGTGTGGCCGGGCAGGCCTGGACAAAGTTCAGGGTGTAGGTGCGCGCTGCCGCGTCATAGTGCGCGGTGGTGGCCAGCCGGGGCGTGCCGGCCTGGCTGTACCAGCGCTTGAACTGGGGCAGCAGCCTGGCGAGCGCAGAGTCCGGGTTTGCGTCGGCGATGGCTTGAGCAAAGTCGTCGCAGGTCACGGCGCTGCCATCGTGGCGGGCGAAGTACAGCGTCATGCCCTTGGCAAAACCTTCACGTCCGAAAGGATCGGACTGACTGCTGCACAGGGTCTGCATCATGCGCACCACCTCGGCACCTTTTTCGTAAATGGTGACGGTGTAGAAGTTGTTGATCTCGATGTAGCTGTCAGGCCGCACCGGGTGCGCCATGGGGCCGGCGTCTTCCGGGAACTGGGCCGTGCGCAGCACGCGCACGTCTTCGATCCGCTTGACGGCACGGGCTGAAGGCTCGGCACACAAGTCCATGCTGAATTCCTGGTCGCGGAAAACCGTCAGGCCTTCTTTCAGGCTGAGCTGGAACCAGTCGCGGCAGGTGATTCGGTTGCCGGTCCAGTTGTGAAAATACTCGTGGCCGACCACGCTTTCGATGTTGGCAAAGTCAATATCGGTGGCGGTGGCCTGGGTCGCCAGCACGTACTTGGTGTTGAAGACGTTGAGGCCCTTGTTTTCCATGGCGCCCATGTTGAAGTCGCTGGTGGCCACGATCATGAAACGTTCCAGGTCCAGCGGCAGGCCAAAGCGGGCCTCGTCCCAGATCACCGAGTTGACCAGCGAGTTCATGGCGTGCTCGGTCTTGTCCATGTCGCCCGGGCGCACATAGACCTGCAGCAAGTGGTCGGTGCCGGCGCGCGAGGTGATGCG
>JBASJO010000491.1:0-8434 GCA_049655365.1 Rhodoferax sp.
GACCAGTGCCATGCCAACCGCCGCCAGCAACAGCAAACCCAGCAGCCAACGCATGAGGGTCTTGTTCATGACGCCGATGTCTTGTCAGACCCCTGGCGGGGATTGATGACATTGCCACCGACTTGACCCCTGAAAGGCATCAGCAGCATGCGTGCCAGCGCTGCGGGCAGGCGCATGTTGCCTTGGTTGAGCATGGCTGTGGGCTTAAGCGGCAGGGTGTGATCCCTCCCCAACCGGATAATGGGCTCGTGGCCGGGGACAAATTGCTCAAATTTCATGTGTGTCTCGATGTCGGTTCGGTTCAGGCTGACGGGTGAGTCAATGGCCTGGGAAGAAACGGAATTTCAAACTTCATTCTAATAGTTATTAGATTGACGCTTATAATTTTTGCTCAGAACCGCACCCCATCCAACTCCGAGTAACTTAGCAATGAAAACCTGGACCTTATGCCGACATTTCGCTTTAAGCTTGCTGGCCCTTGGCCTGCACGCGACCCCCATCACCGCGCTGGCCGACGATAGCAAGGTCATCGTGGATGCCATGGAGTCGTACCTGGATTTTGTCGACTACGGTGGTGCCACCATCTTTCCGGAGCAAATCCCCAGGGATGACTGGAAGAAGTTTTTTGTTGTCGACGCGCGTGACAAGGACCAGTTCACCAAAGAACACATTCCTGGCGCGGTCAACATCGAATGGCGCCGGGCGCTGGCCGAGCGCAGCCGCATTCCCAAAGACAAGCCGGTGCTGCTTTATTGCAATACCGGGTCCTTGTCAGCCCAGGCCGGCTTTGCGCTGCGTGTTGCTGGTTATGAAAATGTGCGCATCCTGCAAGGGGGCTTTGCGGAGTGGAAGGCCAAGGGCGGGATGGATGCTGCTGAGAAGGCGACGGCCGCGGTGAAGCACTGAGCTGTGCATTTCCGGGCCGAAATGCCGCTGAGTAACGCCCATGCCGATCCCTGATCTGAGCGCCCATTTACGCCCGCAACTTGCGCAAGTCTTCGGACGTCCGATCGACCTGGCCCCGCTGGCAGACAAGGGCCTGGCGCATTGGCATGTGCGCTTGATCGGAACCGGTTTGTTGGCGCGGATTCCGAAGCAGAGCCAGATGAACCTGGGGGCCGTGGACAACCTGGCGTACGAAGCCGCCTGTTTTGAGCGCACGGCGGTGTGTGGCCATGTGCCGCGGCTGGCGCGAGTGATTGAACCCAGTTCCGTGCTGCCCTGGGGTGCGCTGCTGGTGGAAGAAATTAACGGTTGCCCTGCCAGCCAGCCCGCGCACATCGCACCCATCATGCAGGCTCTGGCGGCTATCCACACGCTGCCCGTGCCGGCACCGGAACATCGGCCACCGCTGCTGAACGAAAACAATCCCATGCAGGGTCTGCTGGCGCTGGTTCGGGCGCAAGCCGTTTACCTGGATCATCCGGCCCTGTCCGTGCCATCGCGGCGCGTCATCACAACCCGGCTTCAAGCGCTGGCCCGGATGCTCCCGCACCTGGCTGATGCATTGGCGCCGCGCCTCATCAGCTTTGACGCGCATCCCGGCAATTTCCTGATCACCACCAACGGCAAGGCGGTGCTGGTGGACCTGGAGAAGCTGCGCTACAGCTACCCGCCGCTGGACCTGGCACATGCCACGCTGTACACCTCCACCACGTGGGATGTGGCGGCCTCGTTTGAACTTTCCACGCCACAGGTGGCGCAGGCCTACGAGGACTGGCGGGCGGCCACCGGGTCGATGGCCGAACCTTACCTGGCGGCGTTGGTGCCGCTGCGGGAACTGATGTGGCTGTGGTCGGTGACCTGGTGCGCCAAATGGCTCACAGAGTCGGGCAAAACCAAAACAGCGGGCGCGCAGGGCGAGGATTGGTCGCAGACCCATAGCGATCACGCACTCATCGACCACGTTCGCTCGCGTGTCAACGACTACCTGTCCATCGGGTGCATCAACCGGGTGCAGCAGGAGTGCCGTGAATTGGCCCGGCTTTATCCCCAGGCCCGCTGATGGCCAAGCCCCCGGTGTAATCTTTTGGGGTCTTGCACCGACCAAACCGTTCAAGTTTTTTTTACCAACGACACCCGGAGTTTTTCTGCATGAAGTTTTTAACGTTCGCAGCCACCGCACTCAGCTTGGGCGTAGCCACCCTGGCCCATGCTGACTGGTCCCAGATTCAAAACGAGGCCAAAGGGCAAACCGTGTATTTCAATGCCTGGGGTGGCAGCGAAGCCACCAACGCCTACATCAGCTGGGCCGCCAAAGAGGCAAAAACCCGCTACGGTATCGACGTGCGGCACGTCAAGATCACCGACACCGCCGAAGTGGTCAAGCGCCTGCAAACCGAGGTGGCTGCCGGGCGCACCCGCAACGGCTCGATCGACCTGATGTGGGTGAATGGCGAAAACTTCCGCAATCTCAAGAACGGTGGCCTGCTGTTTGGCCCCTGGGCGCAGAGCCTGCCCAACTGGGGCCTGGTGGACCTGAACAAGCCGGTGCAAACTGATTTTTCGGTGCCCACCGAGGGCTACGAGTCCCCCTGGGGAACGGCGCAACTGACCTTCATTGCCGACCGCGTCAAAACACCAACACCGCCGCGCTCAGCGCAGGAATTGCTGAGCTTTGCCAAGGCCAATCCGGGCCGCGTCAGTTATCCCAAACCACCAGATTTTCATGGCACCACCTTCGTCAAACAACTGCTGCTGGAGCTGACGCCCAACAAAGCCGCCTTGCAACAGGCCGTGACACCGGTGGCCTTTGCCAGCGCCACGCAAGCGCTTTGGGTTTACCTGGACCAGCTGCACCCCATGCTGTGGCGCAATGGCAAAAGCTTTCCCGCCAGCGCGGCTGAAATGCACCGCATGCTCGGTGACGGTGAACTCAAAATCTCGCTCACCTTCAACCCCAACGAGGCCGCCAACCTGATCGTCACCAAGCAACTGGCACCAAGCGCCTACAGTTTTGGGTTCACAGGGGGGACCATTGGCAACGTGCATTTTGTGGCGATTCCTGGCAACGCCAGCGCCAAGGCGGGTGCGCAGGTGTTTGCCAACTTCCTGCTGTCAAGTGAAGCGCAAACGCGCAAGGCCGACATCAGCGTGTGGGGCGACGGCACGGTGCTGGATGTGAACAAGCTGCCTGTGGCCGCCCAGGCCCAAATCCGCAAGACCGCCCCGGGCGCACTGGCTGAGTCTGTACCCACCCTCCCTGAGCCGCACGCCAGCTGGGTGGAAGCGCTGGAAGCGGAGTGGCTCAAGCGTTACGGTACGCGTTAAAACGCCGGCGGCAGCCATTGCAGGTCGGGCGGCTCGTCAATGTCATGCAGCGTAGGGCCGGTGTGTACCTGCCAGTCGAGCTGTTCCAGCCGCTGCAAAGTCGCGCTGGCCACGCTGTCGGTGCTCCAGGCGATGCCGGAAAAAACCGACGCGTCAAACTGGTTCAGCCCCAGCAGCACATAGCCGCCATCGAAGGCGGGCAGCAGGGTAGCGTGGGCGTGCTGCAAGGCGCTTGCGGCCTGTTGCAGTTGGGCCGCGTCAAGTTGCGGGCAATCGGTGCCGATCAGCACCACCGCTTCACCCGCGGCCAGCACCCGCCGGGCTGCGCGTGTCATGCGTTCGCCCAGATCACCTTCGCCCTGCTCCGTCAGGTGCACAGTCTGGGGTAGGCCCAGCGTTGGCCAGATGGGGTGGTGCGCTGAGGGCGCCACACACAATTCCACCGGGCCCACCTGTGCGGCCAGGGCCTCACGCAGGGTATGACGCAGCAAACGCTGGGCCAGTTCGGCGGCGCCTTGCCGGCCCAGCGACGGAATCAGGCGGGTCTTGGCGAGCCCGGCCAGCGGCGCCTTGGCAAAGATGACGACACGTACCGGCTTCATCGGGAGGCGCGCGCCAGTTGCTCAGCGGGCACGCCGCGCCAGTAGTCCCAGCGCAGGCGCCACATCAGGAACATGGTGGACCAGACCCCGCGTGTTTCCCAGCGCCGCCCCGAGGTGGTGACGCAGCGCGCGACACAAGCCGGGCGCGACTGGCGCAGCAAGCGTTTGGAGAGCTCGATGTCTTCCATCAGGGCCTGGTCCGGAAACCCGCCGACGGCATCAAAAGCCGCGCGGGTCATGAACAGGGCTTGGTCACCGGTGGCAATGCCGGTCAAGCGCGAGCGCAGGTTCATCATGTGCCCGATGACGCGCAGCATCCAGTGCTGGCCGCTGATACACACATCAAACCGGCCCCAATGGTGCACACCGCTGGCCAGGGACTGAGCGACACAGTCGATCGCCCCGTGCGGCAGTTCGGTGTCGGCATGAAGAAACAGCAAGACCTCACCACTGGCCCGCGCCGCGCCCGCATTCATTTGCCGGGCACGGCCGGCTGGTGCGTTCAGCACCGCTAAGCCTGCGCGCGCGATCAGCGCGGCAGAGTCGTCCTCGCTGCAGCCATCGACCAACAACACGTCGCAACCCGCCTGCTGCAAGGGCCGCAGCCGCGCCAGCAGCGCAGGCAGCACCAGCGCTTCATTGCGCACCGGCACGATGATGGATAGCGTCATGGATCAGTAGTTTTTTCATGCCCCCCCATTTTCATTCAACTTTACAGAGGCATCGCATGATGACCCTGAGCCGACGCAGTCACCTGGGAGCATCAACTTCATACACGGCGGAAAAGCCTCATGCCCAGCAAAACGGAGGCAATGCCCGCCAGCAAGCCAATATAGCTGGCCAACGTCAATGAAACGAGCCCCGGTGAATGGACGGCACCAGCATGCCAAGGACCAGGGTCTCACCAGCAGGCCGTGCACCCAACCGGACGAGGTGCCGTCCTAAAACCAGCTGTTGTTTTCATCGCGTAGGTGGTTGGTGTGAGTCCAGGTGCCCTTCAGCAGGGACAGCAAACCACCGCATGACGGCCTGGACGGGTACAGAGGCTGGCAAGGCGGGCTGCAAAACCGATCAAAAAAACGAGCAGGATGCTTAAACCGTCGGCCAGATTCATACAGTCGGTCTCGTCGGCTTGGCGCTTCAGTCGACTTTGTAGGCAGCAAAGCGCTCGTCCACCGGTGTGGCAAACAGATGGTTGCTGAAATTGCTCAGGGTTTTGACGGCAATGGCCAGCACGATGTACATCAGATCGGTTTCCTGGTAGCCGGCATCCAGAAACGTTTTCACGGTCTCGGGGTTGGGCTGGCCGTGGCTTTTGACCATGGCGACGGTGGTGGCGTACAGCGTGGCCAGCTTCGCGTCCGGAATGGCGGTTTGTGCGCGGATGGCTTGCAACACATCGGCCGCTACCCCCGACATCTTGTCGGCGATCATGCTGTGTGCCGCAGTGCAGTATTTGCAGCCATTGACCTGGCTGACTGCCAGAAAGACCACTTCCTGCTCGGCCGGTTTCAGAGCGGATTCGCTGCGGAACAAGCTGTAACCGTGCAGGTAGGTGCTCAGCACAGCTGGCGCGTTGGCCATGTTGGCATACATGTTGGGAATGAAGCCAACCTGCTTGAGGGCGATGTCGAGAATTTCTTTTTGCTGGCCTTGCGCGCTGGCATGGTCAATGGGCTTAAGTTGATGGACGAGGGGCGTGGCTGACATGGCAGTCTCCTGATAAAACGCTGAAATGACCGCGCCAAAGAGGGATTCCATGGCTCATTTCGCGACAGTCAATGGTAGGCAGCGACACCGATGGATGGTGGACCAAACGTCTCGTTTGCGTGTTCCAGTGTTTCACCTTTTGGGTTCGTGAAGAGGTGCTCCAGCATCAACAACCGTGCTACCCCGCACAACAACTCAGCTGCGTCACGTCCTTGAAAAACGTTTGCGCGCACAGCTTCAAGCCCTCCACCATCGTCAGGTAGGGAAACAACTGGTCGGCCAGGTCTTGCACTGTCATGCCCACCCGCATCGCCAAGGCTGCGCTCTGGATGAGTTCCCCGGCCTCGGGGGCCACCACTTGCGCGCCCAGCAGGCGCCCGGTGCCGACCTCGGCCACCAATTTGATGAAACCCAGCGTCTCAAAATTGACCAGGGCGCGTGGCACGTTGTCCAGTGACAGCGTTCGGCTCTCGGCGTGCAGCCCGGCGCGTTGCGCCCGCACCTCGTCCAGGCCGACGGTGGCAACCTGCGGCTCGGTGAACACCACAGCGGGCATGGCTATCAGGTCCAGCCGCGCTTCGCCCCCCGTCATGTTGATGGCGGCACGCGTGCCAGCAGCGGCCGCCACATAGACAAACTGCGGCTGATCGGTGCAGTCACCGGCGGCAAAAATGTGGGGCACGCTGGTTCGCAGGGTCTCGTCAATCTGAATGGCCCCTTGCGCGTTGGTGGCGATGCCCGCGGCAGACAGATTCAGCTCGGCCGTGTTGTGCGCGCGGCCTGTGGCCACCAGCAACTTGTCGGCACGCAACGCGACGCTTGCCGTGGTGATTACAAATTCATTGTTGGCATAGCGCACCTGGTTGGCCTGCGTGTGTTCCAGCACCGTGATGCCTTCCGCCCTGAACGCAGCGGTCAGCGCCTGGCCAATGGCGGGGTCGTCACGGTAAATGAGCGTGTGGCGCGCCAGAATGGTCACCTGGCTGCCCAGGCGGGCAAAGGCCTGGGCCAGCTCCAAGGCCACCACCGACGAGCCGATCACCGCCAGCCGGGGTGAAATGGCCTCGCACACCAAGGCTTCGGTGGAAGTCCAGAACGGCGTTGCCGTCAGGCCATCGATGGGCGGTACGGCCGGGCTGGCACCGGTAGCGATCAGACAGCGGTCGAACATCACGATGCGCTCGCCACCCTCGTTCAAATGGACGACAAGGCGCTGGTCGTCCTTGAAACGCGCTTCACCGTGCAGCACCGTGATGGCCGCGTTGTCGGCCAGAATGCCCTCGTATTTGGCTTGACGCAGTTCATCGACACGCGCCTGCTGCTGTGCCAGCAAGGCCGGCCGGTTGATGTGCGGCTCGGATGGACTGATGCCCCCATCAAACGGACTGCCCTGGCGCAGATGGGCAATGTGCGCCGCACGGATGAAGATTTTGGACGGCACACAGCCCACGTTGACGCAGGTACCGCCGATGACGCCGTGCTCGATCAGCGTCACGCGCGCACCGCGTTCCACCGCCTTGAGCGCAGCCGCCATAGCCGCACCACCGCTGCCGATGATGGCAATGTGCAGATCAGTTTCAGGGACGCAGGTGCTGTAGGTGCTGCAGGTGTGCGCATGGGGTGTGCTTGTGTTCATGAGTCAGGGTGGTGTTTGGTTTCAGTTGCGGGCTGCAGGCAGTTCACAGCCGTCCGGGGCGCAGCGGCGGTTGCTGGGCCACAGCAAGTCCCTGACGGAGACCGCCAGCATCAGCCCCAGGCCCGCATACAGCAGGCTGACTGGCCAGCCCTCGCCTCCCAGCCATCCCAGGGCACCCAACACCAGCGTCGGGCCGATCATGCCCAGCACGCTGCGGTGCCATTGCCGGTGACTCAACCAGCCCAGCGCATTGGCCACCAGGGCGATGGCGGCAAACAGCGGCATCAGGCGGGTGATGAACAAGCCCTCGTATTCCTGCAAAAAACCCAGACCCAGGGCCGCGCCAATACTGGCGATGGCGGGAAAACAGGCGGCGCAGCCAAAGGCCGAGACGACGCTGCCAAAGGTGCCGGCTTTGTCGGCGATGCGGGTTATCAGGGTCATGAGGTGTCTCCGATTGATCAGTGTGGGGTTGCGGACAGCGTAAGATAAGTCTGTAGTCAAGTACGGAGTCAAGTGCTTTATGCAAATTAAATTTGAGAGCCTCAAAAACAGTCTCACCATTGGTGCATTTGCCCAAGCCGCCGGGGTCAATGTGGAGACCATCCGCTTTTACCAGCGCAAGGGCCTGTTATCGGAACCCGACAAGCCCGTGAGGAGCATTCGCCGCTATGGCGACGGGGACGTGGCACGGGTCAGGTTTGTGAAGTCTGCGCAACAACTGGGTTTCAGCCTGGACGAAATTCTTGAGTTACTGCTGCTGCACGACGGCACACACTGCGATGAGGCGCGCGGACTGGCCGAGCTCAAATTGATCAATGTGCAACAGAAGTTGGTCGAGCTGACCCGGATGGAAGCCGTGCTGGCTGCGCTGGTCAGGCAATGCTGCGCCGCCACCGGCGAGGTGGCTTGTCCGCTGATTGCCGCTTTAAAAGGACCATGAAGCCACCTGCTGTGCAGCACCGGTCAATTGTTCTTTGTCCGGGTGGTTTTTTCACGCAAGGTCACAAACTCCTCCGCTGCAGTGGGGTGCAGCGCGACCGTGGCATCGAAGTCGGCCTTGGTGGCCCCCATGCGGATCGCAATGGCCAGGCCCTGGATGATCTCGGGGGCATCAGCCCCCACCATGTGCGCGCCCAGCACGCGCTGGCTGACCGTGTCCACGATCAGCTTGACCAGCGTGCGCTCATCGCGCCCGGACAGGGTGTGGCGCATG
>JBASJO010000492.1:0-2587 GCA_049655365.1 Rhodoferax sp.
AGAGGTTGAATTCGCGGTCGACCAAGCGCTGGGCACGGTCATCGGTGTAGTCCTCCGGGCTCACGCTGCGCCCGTTGATGGCCACCAGGCGGCCGCGGATCATGGGGAACCAGTCGAACTCAGCCACGCCTGCACTTTTGAGTGCCTGAGTGAAGTCCGGACCCTGATCGGGCATGACGTTGATGACAAAGCGGTTCGGGGCGCCGGGCGGGGATGCCGCGCGCCAACTGCTGATCAGGTCGGTGCGCAATAGCACCAGCAACACCAGCGCCAGCAAACCCACTGCCAGGCTGCTGACCTGCACCACAGCAAACGCTGGACGCGCCGCAATTTGGCGCGTGGCCAGCACCACGGCCGTGGGCGCCGTGGCGTCGTTAACTACGGCGCGCAGCAGCTTGACGGCCAACCAGCTCAAGGACGCAAACAGCAGCGTGGCCACCGCAAAGCCGCCAACGGCAATCAGGCCTAATTTAAGGTCGCTGCTGGCCGCGAGCAACAAGGCGGCAAAACCGGCCACCCCCACGCCCAGCACCATGAGTGAGGCCGGTTTGAGCCCGCCCACATCACGGCGAATCACCCGCAGCGGCGGCACCTGGGCCAGCTGCAGCACCGGGGGCAGGCCAAAGGCCAGCAACAGCGTCAGCCCCATGCCCATACCAAACAGCACCGGCCAGATACCGGCCCCGGGCAAGGCCGAGTCCACCAGGCCGGCAAGCAGCGCAACAAATCCGTAGTGAACCAGGAAGCCCAGCAACACCCCCAGAGCGCTGGCCAACAGGCCGATCAGCACAAATTCAAAGGTGTAGGCCGCGGCAATGGTGCGCTGGGGCAGTCCCAACACACGCAGCATGGCGCAGTCGTCCAGATGGTTGGCTGCAAAGCTGCGCGCGGCCAGGGCCACCGCCACTGCGCTCAGCAGCGCCGCCAGCAGCGCCACCAGGTTCAAAAACTTTTCAGCCCGGGACAGCGTGGTGCTGAGCTCGGGGCGGCCGCCTTCCAGCGCCTCGACGCGGGCACCGCGCACGGCATTTGAGTCGACTTGCACTTGCGCCCAATCGACAAAGCTTTTGACGGCGCGGTCCTCGCCTGCCACCGCCAGCCGGTAACGCAGGCGACTGGCGGGCTGGATCAGCCCGGTGGCCTGCACATCGGCCTGGTTGATCATGACGCGAGGGGCAAAGTTCATGAAGCCCGCGCCCCGGTCAGGCTCATTGACGATGATGCGGCTCACCTTGAAACTACTGTCACCCAGCAGCAAGTCGGCGCCCACAGGCAGCCCGAGCGCATCCAGCAGCGCCGCGTCAACCCAGGCCTGACCGGGCTGGGGAATGTCACGGGTCAAGTCGCCAGTGGCATCGGCTTGCTCGGCCACACGCAAACGTCCACGCAAGGGGTAGCCGTCGGTCACGACCTTCAGGGAAACCAGCTTGATGCCGCCACCGGTCTCATCGGGCGCACGCGCCATGGTCGGAAAAGTCAGGTTGATGGTCTGCTGCAAACCCAATGCCTTGACCTGCGCCAGGAAGGCGGCCGGAATCGGGTTGTCGCTGACCACCACGGCATCGCCCCCCAGTAGCTGGCGCGCATCGCGCTGCAAACCACCCTTGAGCCGGTCGGCAAAAAAACCCACGGCAGTCAGTGCGGCCACCGCCAGCGTCACGGCCACCATCAGCAAGCGCAATTCACCAGCACGCAGATCACGCGTCAGCGAGCGCCAACCCAATTGCAAAAATGAAATTTTCATGCTGCGACGATAGCGTACTCGGGCCCAAACCGGCGCCCGACGGGTTCAGCAACCCGACGCGGTGGGTGTGTTTGGGTCGATCAGACCAGCGCAGCAGCGCGCGCGCCTGCCAGTTCTGGCTGCAACACCAGGCGACTGGCCCCGCTGTAGCACAGGAAGCGCTTGTTGGTGGCGCGGCCGATGGCGCACAAGCCCAGGCGCTGCGCCACGTCCAGCCCCATTTGGGTGATGCCGCTGCGTGACACCACGATCGGCACACCCATTTGCGCGGACTTGATGACCATTTCGCTGGTCAGGCGGCCGGTGGTGTAGAACACCTTGTCTTCACCAGACATCGGCACATCCTTCATCCACATCCAGCCAGCGATGGTGTCAAGCGCGTTGTGGCGGCCCACGTCTTCGACAAAGACCAGCATCTCTGCGCCTTGAAACAGCGCGCAGCCATGCACCGAGCCCGACGATTTGTAGGTGGTTTCCTGCAGACGAATGGCGTTGACGATGCCGTACAACTCGGCTTGCGACAGCGTGGCCGCGGGCAGCGTGATGTTGTCCACCTCGGCCATCAGGTCGCCAAAGACACTGCCCTGGCCGCAGCCGGTGGTGACCACGCGCTTGGCGGTGCGGGCCTCGATGTCCGAAATACCCTGACGGGTTTTGACAGCCGCGGCACCCACCTCCCAGTCGACCGTGATGGACTCGACCTCGGCCACGCTGGCGACCAGGCGCTGGTTGCGCAAAAAACCCAGCACCAACAGCTCAGGGTGCGCACCCAGCGTCATGAGCGTGACCAGTTCACGCTTGTCGACGTAAACGGTGAGCGCACGCTCGGCCGGAATGGACACG
>JBASJO010000493.1:0-1998 GCA_049655365.1 Rhodoferax sp.
AGTCATTGTTGGCCGGGCTGTTCAATGGGGGGGTTGTGGTGTGGAACGCTCAGGGGCTGTTGCAGACCGAGCTGCAGTATCTGGCGGATGCTTTGGCCACCCCGGTGCTGGCGCAGCAGGACTTGACGCAGGTGCTGGCGCAGGGGCAGCCTGTGATTGGTCAGGTGCAGGTCGATAACGAGCGTAAAGCCGCCTGGTTTGCCATGGCAGTGCCTGTTCGTGGTCCGACGGGCGCGGTATTGGGTGCTTTGGCTGGGGTGATTCGGCTGGACCAGCCCAATTTTTTGACCCAATTGACCGCGCACCGTTATGGCGAGTCCGGTAATTTCTTTTTGGTGGCGGCAAAACAGCGGCTGATTTTTGCCACCTCGAATCAGACCCGCGTGCTTGAGGTCTTGCCGCCCGTGGGGGCGAGCCTGTGCACCGACAGTTTTGTACAAGGCTATGAAGGCACCACGCTTTCGCTTGATCCGAAGGGTGTCGAGGTGCTGGTCAGCACTCAGCAAATTCCGTTGGCGCACTGGTATGCGTCGGTGACCCTGACTCCCGAAGAGACGTTTGCCCTGATCGACGCGGTCAAATGGCGTGCCAGGTTGGTGGCATTGGCGTTGGGGCTGATGTGCCTGGGCTTGATCTGGTTGATGCTGCGCCGCCAGTTGGCGCCCATGACTGCAGCCGTCCAGACACTCGATGGTTTTGTGCGCCAAAACCAGGCTCCGCAAGCACTGTCCGTGGAGCGCAATGACGAGGTGGGCCAACTTGTGGCCGGCTTTAATCGGCTGCGTGAGCGGTTGGTCCAGCAGCAAACTGTGTTGCACCAACGGGAGTTGTTCAACCAGGCGGTCATCAATTCGGTGAGTGCCGGTATTGCGGTGCTGGACCAGGATGGCGTGATTCTGGTAGTGAATGAGGCCTGGCGCCTCCAGGAAGTCAATGGCACAGGAACCGTCGACCCAAGTCGGCAAGGCACCGATGTGGGCGGCAATTTTCTGCTGGCAAGCGCTGCGCTTGTGGCCAATCAGGCAGGGGCTGACGCGGTGCGTGCGCAAGACGGTATTCGCGCGGTGCTGGACGGTCACTCGCCACGTTTTTACCTCGAATACGCCAGTCACCTGCCGCAGCAAGAGCGCTGGTACAGCATGAACGTCACGCCTTTTGTTGATGCAGACAGGCGCGGTGCGGTGGTCTCGCTGGAGAACATCAGCTTGCGCATGCAGATGCAAAACCAGGTGCGCGAGATGGCCTTCTACGACCCGCTTACCAAGTTGCCCAATCGCCGCCTGGCGCTTGAGCGGCTGTCGCAGCAACTGGTGCGCGCGCGTCGTGTGCAGGGTCGGCTGGCCTTGTTGTTCATTGACCTCGACAAGTTCAAGCCGATCAACGACGAGCTCGGGCACGCCGTGGGCGACTGGCTGCTGCAGGCCGTGGCCGAGCGTATTCTGGGCTCCGTGCGTGCCTCTGACACCGCGGCGCGCATTGGTGGTGATGAATTTGTGGTGTTGCTGCCTGACTTGCAGTCCACGGAGGCCGCCATCAGCGTGGCAGAAAAGATCCGTCATGCGCTGGCCCAGGAGTTTGTGACCGAGCATGGCGTGGTGCTCAAGATTTCGTCCAGCATCGGGGTGGCCTTGTACCCGGACCACGGTGCCAACGAACAAGACCTGTTGCGACTGGGCGACGAGGCGATGTACTTTGCCAAAAAGCAGGGCCGCAATGCGGTTCACCTGTGTAAACCCCTGCTTGTCACGCCTGGCCCTGATGCCGGGGCCACGGCGGCGCACGCCTACGTGCACCTGCGCTGGAAAGACGCCTTCAATACCGGGAACGCCGAACTCGACTCCGAGCATCAAGCGCTGTTCGTGCATGCCAACACGCTGCTGGACACGGTGGTTTTGCGGCGCCAGCAGCCGCTTGTTTTTAAGGCTGCCTATGATGCGCTGCTCGCGCACACAGCGGTCCATTTTGCGCATGAAGAAGCCCTGTTGCGCACGCTGGGCT
>JBASJO010000494.1:0-14938 GCA_049655365.1 Rhodoferax sp.
GATTCTGCTCAATGGCGGCCGCAGGCAGGCGCGTGATGCCAATGCCATAGCAGCCCATTTCCATGAATTGGGGCTTGCCATTCTGGTCCAGAAAGGTCGCGTTCATGGCCTGGCTGTATTTGGTTCCCAGATAAAACACATGCCCTACCTCAATGCCCCGTTCGATCGCCAACACACCCAGGCCATCTGGCGAGGCATCTCCCGCCACCACGTTGCGCAAATCGGCCACCAGTGCCGGCTCGGGCAAATCACGGCCCCAGTTGACCCCCGTGATGTGGAAGTCTGCCTCGTTGGCACCACAAACCCAGTCACTCATCACTGCCACGTCACGGTCCACCACGATTTGAACGGGCTTCTTCAGACCGATCGGCCCCAGATAACCGGGTAAACAAGCAAAATGTTCCTCGATTTCGGGCAGTGTGGCAAAACGGAAGGCTTGCAACCCAGGCAATTTGCTGACCTTGACCTCGTTCATGTCGTGGTCGCCGCGCAGCAACAACAACCAGACCTGCGTTTTCACCACTTCACCGTGTTCGTTGAGCGCGTCGGTGGCCAGCACCAGGGATTTGACGGTATTTTTCAGGGGCAAGCCCAGCAGTTCGGCCACGGCAGCGCAAGTGCTTTTACCCGGCGTGGCGGTTTTGCTCATGGTTTGGGTGGCCGCCGGGCGCGGGCCTGCGGGCGCCAGCGCCTCGGCTTTTTCCATGTTGGCGGCGTAATCACTGCCGGGGCAGTAAACGATGGCATCTTCGCCAGTGGCGGCGATCACCTGGAATTCCTCGCTCAAATCCCCGCCAATGGCGCCGCTGTCGGCAGCCACGGCGCGGTAGGTGAGCCCAAAGCGGTCAAAGATGCGCCGGTAGGCTGCAGCCATGACCTGGTAGCTGGCTTTGGCCGTGGTCTGATCGCGGTCAAAGCTGTAGGCATCCTTCATGATGAATTCACGTCCCCGCATCAGGCCGAAGCGGGGGCGCCGTTCGTCGCGAAACTTGGTCTGAATCTGGTAAAAATTCTTAGGCAACTGTTTGTAGCTGCGGATTTCCTGGCGCGCAATGTCGGTCACCACTTCTTCGCTGGTGGGTTGAATCACGAAGTCGTGCCCGTGACGGTCCTTGATGCGCAAAAGCTCAGGTCCCATTTTTTCAAAACGGCCGGTCTCGGCCCACAACTCGGCAGGTTGCACGACCGGCATGATCAGTTCGACAGCACCGGCACGGTTCATTTCTTCACGAACAATCGCCTCCACCTTACGCACCACGCGCAGGCCCATGGGCATCAGCGTGTAGATGCCGGCACCAATTTTTTTGATCATGCCGGCGCGCATCATGAGCTTGTGACTGGCAATTTCGGCATCCGCCGGGGCTTCTTTGAGGGTGGAAATGAAAAATTGAGAGGCTCTCATGGGATATCCAGCAATATGTCAGGGTTATGTCGCTTGCTGCACAGCCCGGGCTGTGCATAATCAAGACAATTTAAAAATTGGGGTTTGATTATGCTTGACCGGGACGGCTTTAGGCCCAACGTCGGCATCGTCCTGCTCAACCAGAAAAATCAGGTGTTTTGGGGCAAGCGTATCCGTACGCACTCCTGGCAGTTTCCGCAGGGTGGCATTGACCGGGGTGAAACTCCGGAGCAGGCCATGATCCGGGAGTTGCATGAAGAAATCGGGCTGCAGCGCGAACATGTTCGCATCGTGGCCCGCACCCGTGACTGGTTGCGCTATGAGGTGCCAGACCGTTTTATTCGCCGCGATTCACGCGGTTTTTACAAAGGCCAGAAACAAATCTGGTTCTTGTTGCAACTCATCGGTCACGACTGGGATCTCAACTTGCGCGCTACCAGCCACCCGGAGTTCGACGCCTGGCGCTGGAACGACTATTGGGTGCCGCTGGACGCGGTAGTCGAGTTCAAACGCGAAGTCTATGTGACGGCACTCACCGAACTGTCGCGCTACCTGCCACGCAATGAGCACCGCAACCGCTTTCTGCGCCAGGGCATTCGTCCGCTCGACCTGGAACAGTCCTGCGCTGACCTGCCCGATACCAGCTTTGAAACCCCACTAGGTGCCACCCTGGAACCTGACCCGCCGCCTGGACCACTACATGCCTGAATCAAAATTTCTGCGTTCTTTTTCCCTCGCGCTGAAAAACTGCTTGTTGCTTGGCCTGACATGCTGTGCGCTGGGTGCGCAAGCGCAAGGTCTGGTCGACAATCCGGACTGGCAAGAAACCGAAGCACCTGCGCCGCCCAAATTCGACCCCAAACAATTGGTGAACATTGACATGCCTCCCTATGTGAGCATGAAATTTGGCGTCGATCCCGCCACAGTGGCAGTCACACCGGACGGCATCGTGCGCTATGTGATAGTGGCTGTCAGCCCCAGCGGTTCCGTCAACGCGTTTTTTGAGGGCATTCGCTGCGCAAAGGGTGAAGTGAAAGCCTATGCACGGGCCAGCGCCACGGGTGTCTGGACGCTGGTGAAGGAACCCGAGTGGCGCGGGCTCAACGACAAGCAACCCTCCAAACATGCACTGGCACTGGCACGGCAAGGGGTCTGTGAAGGCAATACCGCGGCTGGCTCAGCGGCAGAGATCATCAGAAGGCTCAAAAGCAGATAGATGGCAAGCTGGCGCCCGCCATCAAGGCGTCAGCGTTTGAGCACCAAGTTGTCGCGATGCACCATTTCTGGTTCTGCCACATAACCCAGCAAGGCTTCAAAGGCGCTGGAGGGCTTGCGACAAATCAGGCGCGCTTCGGTACTGGCGTAGTTGGCCAGTCCACGGGCCATCTCCAGCCCTTGCGGATCGCGGATGGCAATCACATCGCCGCGCGAAAAATCGCCCTCGACACCGATCATGCCGATGGGCAACAAGCTTGATCCGTCACCCAGCAATTTGGCCACAGCGCCGGCATCGACCGTGACCGAGCCACGCAATTGCAGATGATCGGCAATCCACTGTTTGCGCGCTTGCATTTTTTGCGTCGGCGCCACCAGCAGCGTGCCAATGGCCTCGCCCTGACACAGCCGCAGCAAGGCATCAGGTTCGCGCCCCCAGGCGATCACGGTCGACGCGCCTGAACCGGCAGCCCGCTTGGCGGCCAGTATCTTGGTGATCATGCCACCGCGCCCCAGACTGGAACCCGCGCCGCCGGCCATGGCTTCCAGCGCGGGATCACCGGCCTGTGCCACATGCACAAACTGGGCACGGGTGTCCTTGCGCGGATCGGCCGTGAACAAGCCTTTTTGATCGGTCAGAATAACGAGCGCGTCAGCTTCGACCAGGTTGGCAACCAAAGCACCCAGCGTGTCGTTGTCACCAAACTTGATCTCGTCGTTGACGACCGTGTCGTTTTCATTGATGACCGGCACCACGCCGAGTTTGAGCAGGGTCAGCAGCGTGGAGCGCGCATTAAGGTAGCGCTCGCGGTCCGCCAGGTCAGCGTGCGTCAGCAGCACCTGTGCGCTACCCAAGCCGTTCTCACGCAGCTTGGTTTCGTACATATGTGCCAAGCCCATTTGCCCCACTGCGGCGGCAGCCTGCAGTTCATGAATTTCATGCGGGCGCTTGGACCAGCCCAAGCGCTTCATGCCTTCGGCGATGGCGCCACTGGAGACCATGATGACTTCACGCCCCTGGTGCACCAGCACCGCCATTTGCCGGCACCACTCGCCAATCGCTGCTTCATCCAGACCCCGACCATCGTTGGTCACCAGGCTGGAGCCCACCTTGACCACCACACGGCGAGCATCACGCAATGCTGAATTCTCTAGTTCTTGAGCCATTGAACCCTCTTGGGCTAGTAGTTTGCGTCAGGCGCTTCAGATTGTTGGATCGGGCCCGAGCGGCTCGGCAAAACGCGGGTCTATCACTTCAGGCTCCAGTTCAATTTTCTGCTGGGCGCTGATGTGTTTGTACACCGCCTTGATCAGCGACTCGCAGCCCTCACGCGTGAGTGCCGAGATTTCAAACACCGGCCCCTTGAACTTGAAGCGCTTGACAAAGTCCTTGACCAGGGCCTCGCGCTCTTCCAAAGGCACCATGTCGAGCTTGTTGAGCACCAGCCAGCGCGGTTTCTTAAACAGCGCGGTATCGTATTTTTTGAGCTCATTGACGATGGCCTTGGCCTGCGCGACGGTGTCAATGCCATCGTCAAAAGGCGCCATGTCGACCACGTGCAGCAGCAGCCGGGTACGCTGCAAATGGCGCAAAAACAAGTGCCCCAGGCCGGCACCTTCAGAAGCTCCTTCAATCAAACCGGGCAGATCGGCCACCACAAAGCTTTGCTCAGGCCCGACACGTACCACGCCCAAATTGGGATGCAAGGTGGTGAACGGATAGTCGGCAATGCGCGGCCGGGCGTTCGAAATGGCCGTGATCAGGGTGGACTTCCCGGCATTGGGCATGCCCAGCAGACCCACGTCGGCCAGCACCTTGAGTTCCAGTTTGAGGTTGCGCTTTTCACCCGGCCAGCCTGGCGTTTTTTGTCGCGGTGCACGGTTGATGGCGCTCTTGTAACGCATGTTGCCAAAGCCGCCGTCACCCCCCTTGGCAATGGTGATCACCTCACCCGGTTTAAGCAACTCAAACAGCACCTCGCCGGTTTCGGCATCAGAGATGATCGTACCCACCGGCATTTTGAGCGTGATGTCATCCCCAGCGGCACCGAACATATCGGAGCCCATGCCATGCTGACCGCGCTGGGCATCGTGCCGGCGCGAAAAGCGGTAATCGACCAGGGTGTTGAGGTTGGGGTCGGCGACGGCAAACACATGGCCGCCACGGCCACCGTCTCCGCCATTGGGGCCGCCGAACTCTTTGTATTTTTCATGCCGAAACGAGACGCAGCCAGCGCCACCATCTCCAGCGGAGACATCAATGTAGGCTTCGTCAACGAATTTCATGATAATGTTTTATAAATAAAAAACCCCGCGCTATGCGCAGGGTCTTGGATGAACGTACGCCAGCCCTTAAGCTGCTGCAGTCACGCTCACGGTGTGCCGGTTCAAAGCGCCCTTGATGGCGAACGACACATGACCTTCTGTCAATGCAAACAGCGTGTGGTCTTTGCCAATGCCAACATTGGCACCGGGGTGGAATTGTGTGCCGCGCTGGCGCACGATGATCGCACCAGGGGCGACCAACTGGCCACCAAACATCTTCACACCGAGCATTTTGGGCTTGGAATCGCGCCCATTTCGCGTCGAGCCGCCGCCTTTTTTATGTGCCATGACTCTTGCTCCTTATGCAGAAATCGCACCAATCAGGAGTTCAGTGAACTGCTGACGATGACCTTGACGTTTTTGGTAGTGTTTACGACGGCGCATTTTGAAAATGCTGACCTTGTCGTGTTTGCCATGTGCCAAAACTGTGACACTGACCGCTGCACCGGACACCAAGGGTGTACCAACCTTCAACTCTGCGCCGCTGCCGACTGCCAGAACCTGGTCGATCACAATCTCTTGGCCTACATCCGCAGCAATCTGTTCTACTTTAATTTTTTCGCCGGTTGCAACTTTGTATTGTTTGCCACCAGTTTTTATGACCGCGTACATAATAACCTCTTAATAATGCTCTCCGAACGAATTTTCGCAGAGCCCGGAATTATCGCACAAGTCCATCAGACTGTCCAATCACACTGATGTGAGGCAAAGTTTAAGCCAATCAAGGCTTGTGGACTTTCTATAATCCGCCCAACTAATCGGGTCACTGTCTTGCAAGCCACTCAATCTCAAAAACCCAGCTTCATGGCGATCATTGCGCAGGACATGCGAGAGGTCGACGTGGTCATTACGCATCGCCTGGAATCCGGCGTACCCCTGGTGGGGCAAGTGTCACGCTACATCATTTCTGCCGGCGGCAAGCGCTTGCGCCCTGCGCTACTGCTTTTGATGTGCGGCACCCTTGGCTACACCGGCGCGCAGCGCTTTAATCTGGCGGCCGTGGTGGAATTCATCCACACATCGACGCTGCTCCATGATGACGTGGTGGACGACTCTTCCATGCGGCGCGGCAATCCGACCGCCAACGAAACCTTTGGCAATCCTGCCAGCGTTCTGGTGGGTGACTTCCTGTATTCACGCTGCTTCCAGATGATGGTGGATGCGCAAAACATGCGCATCATGGAGGTGCTCGCAGAAGCCACCAACGTGATCGCGGAAGGCGAAGTCATGCAATTGATGAACATGCACAACGCTGCTCTCGATGAGGTGGGCTACCTGCATGTGATCCGCTCCAAAACAGCCAAACTGTTTGAAGCCAGCGCCCGTGTCGGGGCCATTTTGGCCAACGCCAGCCCTGACATCGAAGCCGCCTGCGCTGACTACGGGCAAGCCCTTGGCACCGCATTTCAAATCATCGACGACGTGCTGGACTACACCGGCGACGTCGCTGTGATGGGCAAGAACCTGGGTGACGATTTGCGCGAAGGCAAAACCACCCTGCCGCTGATTGCAGCCATGCAACGCGGCACGGCCAACGAACGCGAACTCATCCAAAGCGCCATTGAAACTGGCAAACTTGAACTGATTGACCAGGTCGTGGCCATCGTGCAGGCCACCGGCGCCCTCGATGTGGCGCGTCAAGCGGCCGCAGACGAAGCGCGCCGCGCCATCGCCGCAGCCGAGCAGTTACCAGACAATGCGCACAGGCAGTGTTTGATACAATTGGCGGCTCAATTGTTGGAGCGTCAGTCCTGACGATTCAGGCAAAAATCGGAATGTAGCGCAGCCTGGTAGCGCACTTCGTTCGGGACGAAGGGGTCGGAGGTTCGAATCCTCTCATTCCGACCATATAAATCAATGGGTTAGCAGTTTTTGACTGCTAACCCATTTTGCTTTCTGGCTGCCAGCGCCCTTATTGCCCCCACAATTGCCCCCACAGATGCAAACGCTGGCACCTAGAAGGGAGGCATCCGCATCAATAAATTCAATCAATGGTCGACTTCAAAAGTTGTACGGGTTAGGCTCAAGTTGGACCTCATGGCGGAAGGAAACGACGGGGAACGGCATTTTTAGGCACCAGCCCGACTTTCTCAACTCGCCGTTGTTTTCCAACGATTTCGACTGCCCCGGCACGAAGAGGTTGGAATCGTTGCGCAGAGCGGTTCTCCCGATCGTCAGGGCAGGTCAACGGAAATCGGCAGCCTGAGTCAATTCGGCGTCGGCACCAACACCGGCATGCACCGACGGTTCGCGCTGCACTGGGCGGCCGGGATCGAGGCGGTAGGCGCCGAGGCGGTCACGGTGGAACACGACGCCATGTCCTGGCTGCTGCGGCAGCTCGATGCGTCCGCGCGTGACCGTGATGGGCTGCTCGACGACGCCCAGATCGCTGAGGTTGCCGCCAAAGATATTCTCGACCAGATATCCGTTGCGGATCGCTCCGACCAAATGGCAGGAGAGCTCAAGACTGTTATGGGGCGCGATGACAAGATTGGCAAGTTGCGCGGCATGCGCGATCTTCATCCATTCTCCGACCCCGCCGACCTTCCACACGTTAGGCTGCAGCACGTCGGCTGCAGCGTCGCGGATGTAGGCCCAGAAGTCATAGCGGTTGCCGAGCTGCTCGCCGACCGCGATCGGGACACCACAGGTGCGGCGAAGATGCGCGTGCCCGGCAACATCGTCAGACAACATCGGCTCCTCGATCCAACCGGGACTGACTTCGCGCAACGCCGTTAGCTTCACCAACGCCTCGCCGGACGTCCAGCGCTGATTCACGTCGAGCAACAGTGTGCGTGACGGCCCGATGAGCTTGCGCACGGCGCGCATGCGATCCAGATCATCGATCGGATCGTTGCGGCCGATCTTGATCTTGAAGGTCTCGTAGCCGAGCGCAAGCTGGGCTTCGACCTGGGCGAGGAGTTCGTCCTGTGTCAGGTGAAGATTGACCGCACTCGCGTAGACGCCAACAGAATCGGCCATGCCCCCCAGGAGGCGATACAGCGGCGCGTCCGCGGCCTTCGCCTTGATATCCCACAGCGCAATGTCCACGGTGGCGAGTGCCAGCGTCGTAATACCGGCGGGGCCGAGGAAATGGCACTCATCCCACAAGCGCGACCAGATCCGCTCCGTGTTGCGTGGGTCTTCGCCCACCAGCGTGGGTGCGAGATAGGCGGCCAGCAACTGCTCGATCGCAAGGCCGCCCAGGCCGATGGTCTGGCACCACCCTGTGCCGGTGTAGCCGCACTCAGTGCGGATTTCGGTGACGACGTATTCGTGGTGCGTGATGCGATACTTCGCCGAGACCCACGGCTCGGCGAGGGGGATGCGATAGGTTCCGGTGACGACTTCGGCAATGCGCACGCAATACTCCAACTATGGGGACGACAGCGCCGCCAGCATTTTCGGCAGGCCTAGCGCGAGATCAGGCATGACCACGACCGCGAGCAGCACGAGCACGAGTGGCAGCAGGAAAGGCAGCACCGCGATGGCAAGCTCGTCGGCACGGACGTCGGAGATGCGCGCAACCGTGTAGAGAACGAGCCCGACCGGCGGCGTTAACAGCCCGATGCACAGTGACAGCACGGTGATCACGCCGAAATGGACCAGGTCGATGCCGAGCAGCTTCACCCCGGGCAGCAGAATGGGAACCAACAACAACATTGCGGCGACCGGCTCCATGAACAGACCCACGGCGACGTACAGCGCCACGATGAGCAGCAGCAGCACCGTCGGGCTGGAGATTTCGTGTCCGAGCCAGAGCGCGACTTCGATCATCACACCTGACCGGGTGACGACGAACCCCAGCAGGGCGGTTGCCGCGACGATGAAGAACAACGCGCCGGTAGCCATGATCACGCGCAGGACGATGCGACCCATCTCGGGGCCCGTCAGCTCACGGTAGAACATGGCCAACACCAGCGCATAGGCGCAGGCCACGACAGCGGCCTCGGTCGGCGTGAACAGGCCGGCGTAGATACCGCCGACAACGAGGATCGGGACCAGCAGGCTGGGGACGGCACCGGCCAGCGCCTCGCGCAGCTCGGGCGAAGTCGGCTTCGCTTCGCGCGGGCACAGACCACGACGGGCGAAAATCGCCACCGTGATCATCAGCGAAATGCCCATCAGGAGTCCGGGCACCAAGCCGGCCAGGAACAACGATCCGATCGACGCACCTGCGACGGCACCGTAGATCACCATCGGCACGCTGGGCGGGATGATCGGACCGAGCAGCGACGACGCTGCGGTGATCGCTGCGGAAAATTTTGGGTCGTAGCCGCCCTCCTTCATCGCCTTGATCTCCATCGATCCGAGCCCCACCGCATCGGATACGGCAGAGCCGGTCATGCCGGCGAAGAACATGCTCGCAGCGACGTTTACCTGACCCAGACCGCCCGGAATCCAGCCGACCAGCGCGCGTGCCAGGCGAAAAATTCGGCGTGTCAGCCCGCCCTGGTTCATGATCTCGCCGGCGAGCATAAAGAACGGCGCCGCGATCAGCACGAAGCTGTTGACGCCGTTCACCATCGACTGCGCCGCGATCACCGGAGCATTGGCGATTCCATCTTCCACCACTACGACGGACAGCGCCACGATGCCGAGCGACGCGGCAACCGGAACGCGCAGCGCCAGCAGGACCATCAGTCCCAGCAGGCCGAGTACGATCATCACGGCGTGAGCCCTTTCGTGGCTTGGCGAATCGTCGGGAGCAACTGGGTTGCAAGCGCCGCGATGCTCAACAACGCGGCGGCGAATACGGCGAGGTAGAGCCAGCCGTAGCGAAAGCCTGACAGTGACCCCGCGAATGAACCCCAGGTCTGGCGGGTCATCTGCGCCAGACCAATAGCGAGGAGGACCAAAAATAGAAGTTCTACGACCAGGACGAAAATCCGCCACAACGCGTGTTGGTGCGCGGAAAGCCTGGGTGCCGCCCAGTCATGGAAAGCTTCGACAGCCATGTGCTCGCGGCGGCGATGCGCTGCACCCGTACTGAAGAAGACCAGCGCAATGAAGGCGAAGGTTGCGAATTCCTCGGCCCAGACGAAACCCAGGCCGAAGGGGCGCAGCACGACTTGGGCCAGCAGGACCACAAAGAGTGCCGCCACCAGTCCGATCGAGAGGACTTCGGCCAGACCGATCCGCGCGCGCACAACAAGGCTCTCAGGTCGCGCGGCCATGGCTCAGTGCTTCGTCGCCTTGATGCGATCGTAAAGTTTGCGACCATCGGCACCCAGCACACCCTCCGGCACCTTGGCGATCAGTTCATCGATACCCGTCATGTCGATCTCGATCAATTGCATCTTGCCGCTACTCGTCAACCAGGCAAGATCCGAATCCTGCGCGGCCCGGGCCTGTCCGGTCGTCCAGGCGACCGTTTCCGTCGCCGCTGCGCTGACCGCGTCGCGCACCTTGGGGTCCATCGCGGCATAGCGCTGTTCGCTAACGAAAATCGCCTGCATTTGCGGCACGTGGTTGGTCTTCATTATGTACTTCTGCACTTCGTTGAACTTCTGCGCACGAATGAAGTTCGGCGGGTTTTCCTGCCCCGAGACCGTACCGGTCTGCAACGCGAGGTAGAGCTCTGTAAAAGCGACGCTGGCGATATTGGTTCCGGTCTTCTCCCAGGTCTTCACCCACATTTCCGCCGGAGCGAGCCGTAACTTGAGTCCCTTGAGTTCCGCCACCGTGCGCACCGGCGTGTTCGCGATGAGCACGCGCGTGCCCACGTACTGCCAGCCAAGGGAGCGCACCTTGTGTTCCTTCACCAGGAGCGTATTGATCTCCTTGCCGATTTCCCCGTTGAACACCGCTAGGCTGTGCTCGGGCGTCTTGTAAAGGAACGGCATGGAAACGATCATGTATGGGCGCGCCATGTAGCTGATCACGAGGTCACCCGTGAGCGCGAGGTCGATCGTTCCGGCGCCGAGTTGCTGCAGATTCGCGCGTTCATCGCCGAGCGCTCCGCCCGGCAGGACGGTCACTTTCACGGCATTTGCCGTCTTCGCGGCGACGGTATCGGCGAAATGCTGTGCGCTCTTGCCCGGCAAACTGTCCGGGGCGAACTGGTGCGCAAGGCGCAACGTCGTCTGGGCGTTCGCAGCGCCAGTGGCAAAGATCAAGGCGACAGCGAGCGAAGTCAGGGATCGGATCAGCATGAAGGTCTCCTTTGAGGCTTGTGGTTGCGCCAACCAAGTGCGCGAATGATTTCCTGCGTTAAGTTTAGGAACAATTTCGTGTAAAGTCCAATATCAATAATTCGCTTATTCATGCATTTAGGTTATGGGCCTCAGCCTACGTCAGATCGAGATCATCCGCGCCGTGTTGCGCGCCGGCACGCTCACCAGCGCCGCCAGTCAGCTTGGCGTCTCGCAACCGGGGATCAGCCGCGCGCTACGCCGCGCCGAAAGCATGCTCGGATTGACCTTGTTCGAGCGCCGGGCGGGACGCGTTCACCCGACGCCCGAAGTGCTCTCTCTCTACCCTGACATCGAAAAGATTTACGCCGAGATCGATGCGGTCCAGCGCGCAGCGAACGATCTGCGGCGGGTGCGCGGCGGGCGTCTGGCACTGGTTTCCATTCCGTCGATCGCAGTCACGGTGCTGGCCGACGCGTTGGGACAGCTCAGCGCAGGGAGTCCCGACCTGCGCATCACGTTGCGCACCGCGCTCAACTACGAGGTGGTCGAAAACCTGCGTTCCGGCGCGGCGGAACTCGGCTTCGCCTTCGAGGTGCCAAACAACCCGGCGATATCGGCGACCGAGATCGGGCAGACGCAGCTCGTCTGCGTGTTGCCAAAGGGACATCGGCTTGCCGCTTCGGCCATGATCGATGCGCACGATCTCGACCAAGTGCCGCTGATTGGGTTCGGCGGTGCGTTGGCACTGGGTAACGCCCTGGAGGGCGCGTTCGCTGAAGCTGGCGCCACCCTGCGCGTCGGCATCGAAGTCGGGCAGACCCTTATCGCCTGCGCGCTGGTCAAGGCCGGTGCCGGCATCGCGGTCGTCGACGACCTTCAGGTCGACGGCCTGCCGCCAGACGTGGTCGTGAAGCCGTTCCGGCCGCTGCGCACGGTGCGACTGTACGCACTATCGCGCCGCGAACGACTGTCCTTGGCAGCACAGGCACTGCTCGCCGAAATTGCTCGTGCACGCAAGACCCGCGCCCGTGACGGTGTAGCGACGACCAGGGTCAAGCCCCGAAACCCGGTGCCCTAGTTTCCCCTGTCCGTAAGTCGAATTCACCCAGTTTCTTGGCCGCGACCGTGGCGCAAGGTGGTGTGTATGTAACCAATCTGTTGCTGACAGAAAAAAGCCTCAAGCCGTTGATTTACTTGAGGTTTTTGAACTATGTTGGCCTATCTGGAAGTAGACTATGGTGCTTCACGGATTCGAACCGCGTTCTGTGCTGACCGAAAACCTGCGCTACGACTAGATCGTGCTGCCGCCCTTGCACAGGCCCTTCGTGCGCAGGATCACCCTCAACCCCGAACGTGACTCCGTTATTGAAGAGCACGTTGCGCAAAAGCTTATTCAGCCGCTGGCTGCGTAAATTAGGCGACAACCACCTTGACGCGCGCCGGGGTTACAGGGCATCTTTAGAGCGCTCTCATTTCAATGGGTTAGCGGTTTTTAACGGCTAACCCATTTTGATTTGTGGCTCCGATAATTGAACTTGGTTGAATCAACGTCTTTGACCCAGTCGTTCCGGTCATGTTGTCCCCACAACACAGGGCTAAGCTTGTTGACAACTTGTTGAACAAGTCCGCCAAGCCGCGCCAGTATTGGCTTGCCGGTGACTGCTTAAAAATTGGGCGCCGATATTGTGCAAGAGGCACCATGCCAGCAGCATGCCGCCGGCAGGCATCAAAACACTGAAAATTCCTGTGGCCTGTCGGCGTATTCATATCCGCCTGACAAGCCACGAACACAGCACAAGCCTTGCATGACGCAAGGGGTACTCAGATGCGTCAGATGCAAAAGTTGAAGCTGAGCAAGACTTTTACCCTGATTGCAAGTTCATCGCCATCGCGATTGTGCTTGCCCGTTCAGCGTCCGCCCGATACTTCGATGAAAGATCCGGTGGTGTAGGAGGCCTCGTCCGAAAGCAACCACAGTGCCGCCCTTGCCACCTCCAGCGGATCACCGCCCCGGGCCATGGGCACCGTCGCTTGCAGTCTGCTGACGCGGCCCGGTTCGCCGCCGCTGGCATGTATGTCTGTGTGAATCAGACCAGGACGCACGCCGTTAACACGGATTTTTTCATTGGCCACTTCCTTCGACAAGCCGATCGTCAAGGCATCGAGTGCTGCCTTTGACGCCGCATAGTCGACATACTCGCCCGGGGAACCAAGCACTGCGGCGCGTGAGGACATGTTGACGATGCTGCCGCCCGGGCCACCATACCGGGTCGACATGCGCCGCACGGCCTCGCGTGCGCACAAAAAACTGCCGGTGACATTGGTGGCTAAAAGACGATTGATGCGCGCCGCATCCATTTGCTCAACACGCATCTGTGGGCGCAACATGCCGGCGTTGTTGATGAGCGCGGTCAAGCGCCCAAATCGCTTGTCCATCTGCGCGAACAAGCGCTCAACTGCTGACTCATCAGAAACGTCAGCCTGGATCGCCAACGCCTTGCCGCCACCGCCTTCAATGGCAGCAATGACTTCGGTGGCCGCGGCTTCATTTGTCCTGTAACTGATGCAAACGGCGTAGCCCTGTTCTGCTGCCAGCAGCGCACAGGCGGCGCCAATGCCGCGCCCGCCGCCCGTGACGAGGATGATTTTTTCCATGGGGATAGATGCTCCAATTCGAACAACAACAGGCTCAAGAATAGTGCATCAACCGCGCCAAGACCACCCACCACTTCATAATAGAAAAATGCAAACCCTCAAACTCAGCACACGCCAGCTCGTACAAACCATGCTTTGTGCGGTGGCCAGCCTTTTCAGCGCCAGCACCTTGGCACAGGCATTGCCAGAACCCGTGATGATGGCGTTGAACCGTGTCCAGGTGCCGACCGATGCCGTCGCCCTGCTGGTGCTGGAAGCCGACGGCCGCGCCGCGCCGCGCCTGAGCCACCGCGCGGACCAGCCCATGAATCCGGCCTCGGTCATGAAATTGGTCACCACCACAGCTGCGCTCGAACTGTTGGGGCCCGCCTACACCTGGCGCACACCGGTTTGGGTCGATGGCCCGGTGGTCAACGGCATACTGCAAGGCAACGTGATCATTCAGGGCCAGGGGGACCCCAAGCTGGTGCTTGAAAAAGTCTGGCTGCTGCTGCGCCGCTTACAGGGGCTGGGCATTCACAGCATTGCTGGCGACATCGTGCTGGACAACAGCCTGTTTGCGTTGCCTGCCACCAATGCGGCCGAATTTGATGGCGAACCGCTGCGCCCCTACAACGCGGCGCCCGATGCCTTGTTGGTCAATTTCAAGTCCGTCGTCATGACGTTTGCGCCAGATCCGCTCACCGGCCGTGCCAGCGTGCAATACGACCCGCCCTTGTGGGGCGTAAAGTTTCAAACGAGCGTGCCGCTGAGCTCCGGCAAGACTGGGCAGAATGGGGCTTGCAATGATTACCGTGCCAGCCTCAAGGCGGACTTTTCCGACTCGGAAAAAATCCGTTTCAATGGCACTTACGCCGCAGGCTGTGGCGAAAAAGTGTGGTCCATTGCCTATGCCGACCCCAACAGTTACAACACCCGTGCCATCGAAGGGCTTTGGCGCAGCATGGGGGGTCAACTCACCGGCACCGTTCGCCCTGGCACCGCCCCGCAAGGTCCGGCGACATTTGAAATCAACTCCCCGACCCTGGCCGAAGTGATCCGCGACATCAACAAGTTCAGCAACAACGTGATGGCGCAGCAGCTGTTCTTGACGCTGGGCTTGCCTGCACCCGCCACCCCGGAATCAGCCCGCGCAGCCATGCGCCAATGGTGGCAGCGCCGCATCAGCACCACCAACCTGCCGACTCTCGATAACGGCTCGGGC
>JBASJO010000495.1:0-1844 GCA_049655365.1 Rhodoferax sp.
CCTTGACACCGAGTTCGATCTTGAGCCCTTGCTTGACGAAGGCCTTGTGCGCTTCCTTGGCAATTTGCTGGTCGACCGCACCCAAAAAGTCTGGCAAACCTTCCAGAATGGTCACTTCGGAACCCAGGCGGCGCCAAACCGAGCCCATCTCCAGACCGATCACGCCCGAGCCAATCAGACCCAGCTTCTTCGGCACGTCGGTCAGCGCCAGGGCGCCTTCGTTCGACAACACCATGGACTCGTCAAACGCCGCACCGGGCAGCGCACGGGCATTGGACCCGGTAGCCACAATGATCTGCTGACCGATCAGGGTTTCTTCAGCGGCACCGGCGACCTTGATCTCGTAGCCACCGTCCACTGCTTTGACAAACGAAGCACGACCGTGGAAGAAGCTGACCTTGTTCTTCTTGAACAGGTAAAGGATGCCGTCGTTGTTCTGCTTGACCACAGCATCCTTGCGCGCCACCATTTTGGCAGCGTCCATGCTCAGTCCCTTGACCGTGATGCCATGGTCGGCAAAATGGTGGCTGGCCTGCTCGAAATGCTCGCTCGACTGCAGCAGCGCCTTGCTCGGAATACAACCCACGTTGGTGCAGGTGCCGCCCGGAGCCGGGCCACCCTTGGCGTTTTTCCACTCGTCCACACAGGCCACGTTTTTGCCTAATTGGGCAGCACGAATGGCGGCAATGTAGCCTCCGGGGCCGCCACCGATCACGATCACATCAAATTGCTTGCTCATACATATTCCGTTCTTTGAATTAAAAAAACCCACCCTCTGCAGGCAGCGTCAACCGCGCCAGCAGGGTGGGTCGAACCATGTGGATCAGATATCGAAAAGCAGACGTGCCGGATCTTCCAGCGCTTCCTTCATGGCCACCAGGCCCAGCACGGCTTCGCGGCCGTCGATGATGCGGTGGTCGTAGCTCATGGCAAAGTAGTTCATCGGGCGCACCACCACCTGGCCGTTTTCCACCATGGCGCGGTCTTTGGTGGCATGCACACCCAGGATGGCGCTTTGCGGCGGGTTGATGATGGGGGTGGACATCATGGAGCCAAAGGTACCGCCATTGCTGATCGAGAAGGTGCCGCCGGTCATTTCTTCCATGCCCAGCTTGCCGTCACGTGCCTTGGTGCCGAATTCGGCAATCTTTTTCTCGATGTCGGCAAAACTCATCTGGTCGGCGTTGCGCAGAATCGGCACCACCAGACCACGGGGTGAACCCACCGCGATACCGATGTCAAAAAAGCCGTGGTACACGATGTCGGTGCCATCCACCGACGCGTTGAGCACCGGGAATTTTTTCAGGGCATGCACAGCGGCCTTGACAAAGAAACTCATGAAGCCCAGTTTGACGCCATGCTCTTTCTCGAAGCGGTCCTGCATGCGCTTGCGCATCTCCATGACCGGCGCCATGTTGATCTCGTTGAACGTGGTCAGGATGGCGTTGGTGGACTGCGATTGCAACAGACGCTCTGCCACACGGGCGCGCAGGCGGCTCATGGGCACGCGCTGCTCAGGGCGGCCTTGCAGCGATGCCGCGAGGCTGCTGGCGGGCGCCGCCACCTGAGCCAACAAAGGTGCAGCCGGTTTGGCTGCGGGCATGGCAGGCGCCACAACCGCCTTGGGAGCAGCCACCGCGGCCAGTACATCGCCCTTGGTCACACGGCCGTCCTTGCCAGTGCCGGCCACGGAGCCAGAAGCCAACTGATTGTCGGCCATCAGCTTGGCAGCCGCAGGCATGGCCACTCCGGCCATGGAGCCACCAGCCGGAGCCGCCGCAACGGTCGCAGTAACTGGGGCCGCGGCCGCAGCCATGGCCGCCACCACGGGTGCCACGGGTGCC
>JBASJO010000496.1:0-4285 GCA_049655365.1 Rhodoferax sp.
CAATGAAGCAGCGTGTGAAGCCTTCTTTTTTCAGCTCGCCCAGCTCGCGCTCGGCCGGATCGAAGGCCTGTGCCTGCACACCCAGGCTTTGCAGTGCCTGCAACACGCCAGCGCCCGACATCAGCGAGACCTCGCGCTCGGCCGACAAGCCTCCCATGAGCACCGCCACTTTTTCAGTTGTCAAATCAAATGCACTCATACCGTCTGCCTTTCAGGCGCCACGAAGGCGCGGTCCTGCAGCAGGCCGGCCACCTTGGCGGGCACGGCCCCGATGGAGCCGGCACCCATGCACAACACCACGTCGTCGTCGCGCACCGCGTCCGCAATGGCCTGCGGCAGTTCGGCAACGTCGGCCACGAACACGGGTTCGATGTGCCCGGCCACGCGCAGGGCACGCGCCAGACTGCGGCCGTCAGCCGCCACGATCGGCGCCTCGCCAGCGGCATACACCTCGGTCAGCAGCACCGCGTCAGCGCGGCCAATGACCTTGACGAAGTCGTCAAAACAGTCACGGGTGCGGGTGTAGCGGTGCGGCTGAAAGGCCAGCAGCAAACGCCGCCCCGGGAAGGCGCCGCGGGCCGCGTCCAGCGTGGCCGCCATTTCCACCGGGTGGTGTCCGTAATCGTCGACCAAAGTGAAGCGGCCACCGCCGTGGGCTGCGCTCACCGGATGGTCGCCATAAGCCTGAAAGCGCCGGCCCACGCCCTTGAAGCTGGCCAGCGCACGCACCACCGCCGCATCGTCAAGACCCAGCTCCACCGCCACGGCAATCGCCGACAGGGCATTGAGCACGTTGTGGCGGCCAGGCAAATTCAGCACCACCTCCAGGTCGGGCAGCACCAGGCCATTGCGCCGCTGCACCGTGAAGTGCATCTGGCCGTCCACCGCACGCACGTTCACGGCGCGCACCTCGGCGCCTTCGTCAAAGCCGTAACTCGTGACCGGGCAGGTGACTTGCGGCACGATGGCGCGCACGGCGGCGTCGTCGGTGCACAGGATGGCCGTGCCATAAAAAGGCATGCGGTGCAAAAAGTCGACGAAGGCTTTTTTCAGGTTCTCGAAATCATGGCCATAGGTTTCCATGTGGTCGGCGTCGATGTTGGTCACCACCGCCATCACCGGCAACAGGTTCAGGAACGAGGCATCCGACTCGTCGGCCTCCACCACGATGTAGTCACCCTGACCGAGCCGCGCATTGGCACCCGCACTGTTGAGGCGACCGCCAATGACAAAGGTCGGGTCCAGACCCGCCTCGGCCAGGATGCTGGCCACCAGGCTGGTGGTGGTGGTTTTGCCGTGCGTACCGGCAATCGCAATGCCTTTTTTCAGGCGCATCAGTTCGGCCAGCATGAGGGCGCGCGGCACCACCGGAACATGCATCGCGCGCGCCGCGATCACTTCGGCGTTGTCGGCCTGTACCGCAGTGGAAATGACCACGGCGTCGGCACCACTGACGTTGCCGGCGGCATGACCGATATGGGTGGTGATGCCCAGCGCCTTGAGCCGTTGCAGCGTGGCGCTGTCCGACTGGTCCGAGCCCGAAATGGTGTAGCCCAGGTTGAACAGCACCTCGGCGATGCCGGACATGCCGACACCACCGATGCCGACAAAGTGAATGTGTTGGATGGCGTGTTTCATTGACAGAGTTCCTCACAGGCCGCCACGATGGTTGACGTGGCTTCCAGTTGTTGCATTTGTTTGGCCGCCTGCGCCTTTTGCAGCAGGCTGGTGCGGTCGAGGTTTTGCAGCTGAGCAGCCAGCGACGCTGGCGTCAGCTGACCCTGGGGCACCAGCCAGCCCGCGCACTGGTCCACCAGGAAACGGGCGTTGCTGGTCTGATGGTCATCGACGGCCGAGGGGAAAGGCACGAACAGCGCGGCCGCACCGACGGCGGCGATTTCGGTCACGGTGCTGGCGCCGGCACGGCAGATCACCAGGTCGGCGTCAGCAAAGGCCTGCGCCGTGTCGTCGATGAAAGGTGTCAGCTGCGCCTGCACGCCGGCGCCGGCATAGTTGGCGCGCAGCGCCTCGATCTGTTTCGCGCCGCTCTGGTGAAGTACCTCGGGGCGCGTGGCCTCGGGCAGCAAAGCCAGCGCTTGCGGCACGATCTCGTTCAAGGCTTTGGCGCCCAGGCTGCCGCCCACCACCAGCAACTTCAAGGGCCCAGTGCGGCCGGCAAAGCGCTGCGCCGGATCAGGCTGGTTCAGGAACGCTGCGCGCAGGGGGTTGCCGACCCAGCGTGCCCGCTTGAGCACCTCGGGAAAGGCCGTAAAGACGCGGTCAGCGACGCCGGCAAGCACCTTGTTGGCCAGCCCCGCCACCGAGTTTTGCTCATGCAGCAACAGCGGCTTGCCCAGCAGCACACTCATCATGCCGCCCGGAAACGTGATGTAACCACCGAGCCCCAGCACCACGTCGGGCTTGACGCGGCGCAGCACCTGAATACTCTGCCAGAAAGCCTTGAGCAGGCGCAGGGGCAGCAGCGCCACCGTCACCAGCCCCTTGCCGCGCAAACCGCCAAAGTCGATGGACTCAAAAGCGAAACCCTGCGCTGGCACCAACTTGCTTTCCATGCTGGGCTGACCGGCACTGCCCGTGCCACCGAACCAATGGACTTGCCAGCCTTTGTCACGCAAGGCCTGCGCCACGGCCAAACCCGGAAAGATGTGCCCTCCGGTGCCGCCCGCCATGATCATCGCGCACTTGCTTTTGGCGTTCATACACGGCCTCCCTGCATGAGGGTTCTGTTTTCCTGGTCGATGCGCAGCACCACGGCAATGGCGGCCAGGTTGATCAGGATGGCCGAGCCGCCGTAGCTCATGAGCGGCAGCGTCAGGCCCTTGGTCGGCAAGGCGCCCAGGTTCACGCCCATGTTGATGAAGGCCTGAAAGCCCATCCAGATCGCCACGCCCTGCGCCACCAGGCCGGCAAACACCCGGTCCAGCGCGATGGCCTGGCGGCCGATGTACATCATGCGGCGCACCAGCCAGAAGAACAGGCAGATCACGGTGACCACGCCCACCAGGCCGAACTCTTCACCGATCACCGCCAGCAAAAAGTCGGTGTGCGCCTCAGGCAGCCAATTGAGCTTTTCCACGCTGCCGCCCAGCCCCACGCCGAAGATCTCGCCCCGGCCAATGGCAATCAGCGCATGGGTGAGCTGGTAGCCTTTGGCCAGCGCGTTTTCCTCGCTCCAGGGGTCAAGGTAGGCAAAAATCCGCTCACGACGCCATTCGCTGGCGGCAATCATCAGGCTGAAAGCCACCACCAACACCGTGGCGATCAAAAAGAACATGCGGGCGTTGACGCCGCCCAAAAACAAAATGCCCATGGCAATCACGGCAATCACCATGAAGGCGCCCATGTCGGGCTCGGCCAGCAACAGCACACCGACCACCGCCACCGCCGCGCCCATCGGCAGCACGGCGCGGAAAAAGCGCTCTTTCACATCCATTTTGCGCACCATGTAGTCAGCGGCATACAGCAGCACAGTGAACTTGGCCAGCTCGGACGGCTGAAAGCTCAGCGGCCCCAGGCTGATCCAGCGCCGCGCGCCATACACCACCTTGCCGACATGCGGGATCAGCACCAGCGCCAGCAACACCAGCGAGAACAGGAACAGCGGCCGGGCAAACTTTTCCCAACTCGACACCGGCACCTGGTACGCCAGCAGCGCCACCGCAAAGGCGATCACCAGCCACATCGCATGGCGCACCAGAAAATAAGTGTGGGTGTAGCGGGCAAAGCGCGGGTTTTCCGGCATCGCGATCGAGGCCGAATAGACCATCACCAGCCCCCACAACAGCAGCGCCACCGTGACCCAGACCAACGGCTCATCGAAGCCCTGGGCTTGCGACGGCCGGCTGGGGGTGGACCACAGGCGCGAGCCGCCCAGACGTACCGGCAGCACATCGCTGGCCGGGACCCGGACCCCCTTCAGCCAGCCGAGCAGACCTTGAAAACGGATGGCAAGCGCGCTCACAAGCTGCCCTCCAGCATCACGCCGGCGTCCAGCGCCAGCGCTTGCACGGCCTGCACGAACATGCGTGCGCGGTGCTCGTAGTTGTCAAACATGTCGAAGCTGGCGCAGGCCGGCGACATCAGCACCGCATCGCCCGAGCGGGCTTGGGCATGGGCCTGGTACACGGCGTCCTGCATCGAGGCCGCGTCGAACATCGGCACCTGGGCCTGCGCCAAGGCCGCGCGAATCAAGGGCGCATCGCGCCCGATCAGCACCACCGCCCGGCAGCTGCGCTGCACCGGTCCGGTCAGCGGGCTGAAGTCC
>JBASJO010000497.1:0-5650 GCA_049655365.1 Rhodoferax sp.
TGCCAAACTCATAAAAATTGTTGTACGTGCTGGCGTCTTTGTACTCGGTCACTTTCTCCATGATCAGCGCCCCGGCAATATTCGAGCGGCTGCGCGCCAGGGCCGCATATTTCCCCGGTGGTACCCAGCTTTGTGCCAGCGCCTCCCGCGAAGCCCAGGAAGCCAGCGCGGCACCCGCCACACCACTGGCCATCAGACGAATCATCTGACGTCTCGTTTGATAGGCAGCCTCAGGTGTTATTTCATTTGAAACCGGATGAGTAAAGCCTTGGTCGTTAGTTTTGATCAGCATGATGATTCCTTTGCACCTTTAAGTCGCGAGATATTAGGCTTTCTTACAAAAACCTGTGCCAGACAAAGAAATAACACCCAGAAGGAAACAGGCAACAAAAAAGGCAGGGTGGTTAACACGACCTGCCTTCGGGGCTGCAGAGGTGACATGCGTCACTAGGCAGCCATTAAAATTTATTGAGGGTCAGCGCAAGCCGGCAATATAGTCAGCAACCGCTTTAATTTCACGGTCATTGAGTTTGGCTGCCACCTGGTTCATCTGAATGCTGTTTTTCCGCACACCGTCGCGGAATGCGTTCAGCTGAGCCACAGAGTATTCAGCGTGTTGTCCACTCAAGCGTGGGTATTGGGCTGGAATGCCGGCACCGTTGGGGCTGTGGCAACCCGCACAGGCCGGGATCTGGCGGTCGGCAATGCCACCACGATAGATTTTTTCACCAAGCAACACCAGTTCTTTTTCTTTGGCTGCACCCGGCGTGGCCTTTTTGGTGGCCAGCCAGTAAGAGATGTTTTTCATATCCTCATCGCTCAAAGCAGCAGACATTCCGGTCATCACAGCGTTTTCGCGCTTGCCAGCCTTGAACTCAGTCAACTGTTTGACGAGATATTCAGGGTGTTGCTGCGCCAATTTGGGGTTCACCGGAATCAGGGAATTGCCATCCGGCGCATGGCATGCTGCGCAGACTCCTGCAAAGCTGGCCTCGCCTTTGGCTAAATCCGGCTTGGCAGCGACAACTGCGTCTGCGGCAACACTTGAAAAAACAGCGGTGACCAACGCGGCAGCGAGGGTGAATGTGGCGATCAGCTTCATAAGTGGACAGGTCAGTTGGTGGTGTGGGTAAACCTTGTAATTCTACAATGGCCCAACTTAACAGCGCTCATCCCATGACAAATCAACCCAGCCCAAGTCCATCCCAGCCAACATTGCCCGGCGAGCAAGCCCCTTCCACGGTGACGCCCGTGGTGGCATTGGGCTGGCTCCACACCGCCAAATTCCTCACCACTGCGCCACAATTGCATTTTTTGCCGCCTCTGGACGTACCAGAAATTGCCTTTGTAGGACGTTCCAATGCGGGTAAATCCACCTGTATCAATACCCTGACGCAACAAAAACAGCTGGCCTTCGCTTCCAAAAAACCCGGACGAACCCAGCATATCAACCTGTTCGCACTGGGGAAACAAGGCGTGACCGACGCAGTTCTGGCTGACTTGCCAGGCTACGGTTACGCCGCTGTGCCCAAGCAGGACAAAATTCGCTGGCAACAGGTAATGGCCAATTATTTGGTGACGCGCGAAAACCTCAAGGCGATCGTACTGATGTGTGACCCACGACACGGCCTGACCGAGCTTGATGAAGTATTGCTTGACGTGGTACGCCCCAGGGTGGAGGAGGGTTTGAAGTTTTTGGTGATCCTGACGAAGGCCGATAAACTGACCCGGGCCGAACAAACCAAGGCTTTGTCCATCATGAAACTGCAGGCCGGCGGCGGTGAAGTACGTCTGTTTTCAGCCACCAAGCGCCAGGGCATTGAGGAGGTCGCCACGCTGCTTTGGCAATGGTCCCACCCAGCGCCGGCGGCTGCCTCTGACCGCGCCACCACGACACCCGAGTCCAGGGCCGCTGACTAGCGGTAAACCGGTGACTCGCCCGGGGGCCGGTCCTTGAAGCGCTTGTGCACCCAATAGTACTGCTCGGGCATGGCATCAATGTAGCTTTGCAAGCGTGCGTTCATCAGCGCCGTGTCAGCCGGCAGGTCGTCCGTCGGGTAATCCGGCCACGCCGGCAACACCTGAACCACATAGCCCCGGGGCGTCATGCGGGTGACTATCGGCACCACTTTGGCGCGCCCTAGCCGGGCAAAACGTGACAAGCTGGGCACTGTGGCGGCAGGCACGCCATAAAACGGCACAAACAACGATTCATGCGGACCAAAGTTCATGTCAGGCAACAAATAAAGCGGTTCGCTCTGACGCAAGCTGGCCACAATGGTTTTCACGCCATCGGCCCGGCCAAACAAACGCCCCGAACCAAAGCGCTGGCGCCCCTGCAGAATCCATGCATCTGCTATTTTGTTGGCCTGATCGGTGTAGATGGTGGTGAAGTGGCGCGGTAATTGTTGTGTGAGTGCAGTCCAGCCTGCATCGAGACCGACAAAATGGGGAGCGAAAATCACCACTGGATCGTGTCCCTGGAGTTCCTCGATGGCCCCGGACAGGGTTAAACGAGCGCGCACCAGGTCGGGCGCGCCATGCCACAGCCAGCCCCGATCCAGCCAGGCCTGGGCAAAACGGACAAACACCTGGGGTGTCAAGCGGCGCAATTCGGCGTGCGTGAGGTGTGGAAAGCACAAGCGCAAATTAGTGTGCACCACATGCCGGCGCGGCGCCACGACTGCATACAGCAACCAGCCCAGCAGCCAACCCAAGGCTCGGATCCAGTTCAGCGGCAAAGGCGCCAGAACACGCATCAGATACAAAAAAAATCGGGTTCCCATGATTGGATTTTCTTGCAAACCTTATGCCGAGGTGCGTGGTTTTTTGTAGCGCGCATAGCCCCACAAATACTGCTGAGGGCATTGCAGTATCAGCGTTTCCATGGCGTGATTGATCACAGTCACCGCCTCGGGCAAGGCGGCTGGTAGCGCTTGCGCCAGCGGGTGCACATGCACCCGGTAGCCGCGCCCGAACGGCAAACGCTCGCCCCAGGCAAGCAACACCGAGGCCCCCGTTTGCTGTACCAGCCGCACCGACAAGGTCATGGTGTAGGCCTCTCGGCCAAAAAAAGGGGCCATCACCCCCATGCCCCGTGGTGGGACCTGGTCCGGTAGCAGGCCCACCGTATCACCTTTTTTCAGCGCCTTGATCAATTGCTTGACGCCTGACAGGTTGGTCGGTGCGGTTTGTAAACCCGGACGCTGCCGTGCAGCGACCATCAGCGCCTTGAACCACGTCTGCCTTGGTGGTCGAAATAACACTGTCACGGGCTTGCCAGTCTGACCAAAACGCTGAGCGTAGGCTTGCGCCGCGATCTCAAAACATCCCAGATGCGGCGTCAGGAATACAAGGCCACGGCCCTGTGCAAGCGCCCCTTCCACATGCTCCGCGCCGTCCCACGTCACGGTCACGTCGGGTCCCAGCCAAAGACGCGGAAGCTCAAGCACCATCTTTCCACTTTCCCCTACCGCCTTCAACCATTGGTAACGTGTCAAGCCGGCCAGTCCAGCATGGAGGACGAAGCGCTGGCGGTACGTGGAGGACGCCAAAAACGCCAGCCAGCCCAGCACAACACCCAAGCCATGCAACAACCACAAAGGCCAGACTGACAACAGTTTGAAAAGGATGATCATGAGTGCGATAAAATGCGCGTGTCGCTGAGTTATGGAACTACTTGCAGGGCGACACACACAAGAGCCACTCTACCGAGGACGCCATTGTGCCTTGTCAAATCAATGACAGATCTGCTAAAGCGTTCGCCGAAAGCCTCAAAAGCCAAAGCAACGCGCAATGCTTGTTAACTTTTATTAGGGCTTTCAATTATGGCGAACGATTTCCTATTTACTTCTGAATCCGTCTCTGAAGGTCACCCAGACAAGGTGGCTGATCAGATTTCAGACGCGATTCTTGATGCAATTTTCAAGCAAGACCCCAAGTCACGGGTGGCGGCAGAAACCCTGTGTAACACTGGCCTGGTTTTGTTGGCTGGCGAAATCACCACCAACGCTACCGTGGACTACATCCAAGTCGCCCGTGACACACTCAAACGCATCGGCTACGACAACTCCGACTACGGCATTGACTACAAAGGTTGCGCGGTGCTGGTAGCCTATGACAAACAGAGCAACGACATCGCCCAAGGCGTGGACCACGCCAGCGACGACCACCTAAACACCGGTGCCGGCGATCAGGGCCTGATGTTTGGTTATGCCTGCAACGAAACGCCTGAACTGATGCCCGCGCCCATCTATTACGCCCACCGTCTGGTCGAACGCCAGGCGCAATTGCGTAAGGATGGTCGCCTGCCCTTTTTGCGCCCGGATGCCAAGAGCCAAGTCACCATGCGCTACGTGGACGGCAAGCCGCACAGCATTGACACCGTAGTGCTGTCCAGCCAGCACAGTCCCGAGATGAGCCTGGGCAACCGCATGACCGATGCCTTCTATGAAGCGATTCGCGAAGAGATCATCAAGCCAGTCTTGCCCAAGGAATGGCTGACAGCTGACACCAAGTACCTGATCAACCCCACCGGCCGTTTTGTGGTGGGTGGTCCACAAGGTGACTGCGGCTTGACCGGGCGCAAGATCATTGTCGACACCTACGGTGGTGCCTGCCCTCACGGCGGTGGCGCATTCAGCGGTAAAGATCCGACGAAAGTTGACCGATCTGCCGCCTATGCCGCACGCTATGTGGCCAAAAACATTGTGGCGGCCGGCCTGGCGCGTCAATGCCAGATTCAAGTCGCCTACGCCATTGGCGTGGCCAAACCCATGAATGTGACGATCTACACCGAAGGCACCGGCGTGATCCCGGACGAAGACATTGCCGCGCTGGTGCACCGCCACTTTGACTTGCGCCCGCGCGGCATCATTCAGATGCTTGACCTGCTGCGCCCCATATACGAAAAAACCGCCGCCTACGGCCACTTTGGTCGTGAAGAGCCCGAATTCAGCTGGGAAAGCACCGACAAAGCCGAGACTTTACGCGCAGCAGCTGGGCTGAATCGCCCCGGGTTTCGTGGATTACCGTCGACCGATTGCCATCGGGCGTAACAACTGGCTGTTTGCGGGTTCGCTGCGTGCGGGCAAGCGCGGTGCTGCGGTGATGAGTCTGATCCAGAGTGATCTTGCCCTTGCGGCTCATTGACGATTTCATCTCGTAGTCTTTTAAGACGCCTTGAAATTCATGGCTGCAATACTGGCTGCCTCGGTCCGAATGAAAGATCAGGCCAGGCTCTGGCCGACGCCGGAACCACGCCATGCGCAACGCATCTGTCACCTCGTTAGTCTGCATGTTGTCCCTCATGCTCCAGCCCACCACTTGGCGGCTGAACAGGTCGATCACGCCCGTCAGATACAGCCAGCCTTCGTCGGTGGCAATGTACGTGATGTCACTGCTCCATCGTTGCAGCCGCGGGTCTTCATGTCGTTGAAGACTTTCATCCAGAATTTGGCACCCTCGGTGTTTTCGATCCAGATGCCCAGGATGTCACGGGTGCCGTCGGCCAGGACGCCCAAGGCCAGGTAGACCGCCTTGTTGCGTACCACACCGTTTTCTCGAATCTTCACGCGCAGGGCGTCAAAGAAGACCACCGGGTACATGGCTTCCAAGGGGCGCGCCTGCCAGGTGGTGACCTCGCTCATGC
>JBASJO010000498.1:0-11998 GCA_049655365.1 Rhodoferax sp.
CACTCGGGGAAGGTGTTGGTGGAGAAACGCTGGTGCACCAGACCGAGCGCGGACACGCAACGCGGGTCTTTGAGGTCAAGGTAATAGGTGCCCACCTGGTCGGCCAGCAGCAGGCCCTTGTAGATGACCGTGCGGCTCGACATGCTGGGGACGTAATACTCTTTGCTGTGCTTGAGCTTGAGCGCCATGATGTGTTTGCTGGCACATTTGCGGATCACATACAGTTTGCGCTCCAGCGCGTCCTGCACGATCACGTCGTTGCCACGGCCAATGAAGATCTGGCGCAGGATGGGTTCTTTTTTACGCACGTTGGGCGACATCGGCATGTCACGGTCCACCGGCACATCGCGCCAGCCCAGCAGCACCTGACCTTCGGCCTGGACCGCACGCTCCAGTTCCTGCTCGCAAGCCTGGCGGCTGGCGTGCTCCTTGGGCAAAAACACCATGCCCACGCCGTATTCACCAGGTGGCGGCAGCGTGACACCCTGCGCGGCCATTTCTTCGCGGTACAGCGCATCGGGCAACTGGATCAGAATGCCGGCACCGTCGCCCATCAGCTTGTCAGCACCCACGGCGCCCCGATGGTCCAGGTTCTCAAGAATCTTGAGCGCGTTTTTGACAATGTCGTGCGACTTGACGCCCTTGATGTGAGCCACAAAACCAACCCCGCAAGCATCATGCTCTTGTGCTGCTGAATACAAACCCTTGTCCTGGAGATGCTTGATCTCGGCTGCCGTCGTCATGGGAGCGCTCCTGTAAATTTCAAAGATAAAGACTTTACCGCAATGCAGCATTTATGCCAAACAAAATAATAGGGGTCAGATTCCAATTAATTTTTAAATATGTATTATTTAATTTAATTGGGGACACATCAAAATAAAGAGCATCTAGCCTCATATTAATGCGGCTTTTAGGCCGATTTCAAGCTTGACTTGTTCACGGAAAACGGCCGCCCAGGCGCTGCTTTGGCCACACGTCGCTCGGTTCTCTTTTGCAAATCAGCCACAAAATCGGCTTCTCCCAAGGCCCAACCACTCAACGTCGCCTGCGTGATGGCCGCCTGTTGCACCGGACTGATGCCGCTTTGCACCAGTTCGGCGTAGGCCGCTTCACGGGCAAAAGGGGTGTTGCCCAACTCCCAAATCAGCGCATGCGGCGTGATCAAACGGTCAACGCGCACACCCAGATAATGCAGACAACTCGACCAGGGATAGTCTTGCGGCTGCACCACCAGGCCAGCGCGCACCGGATTGAGATCAATGTAGGCCATGCAGGCCAGCAAATAACGGTCGGCCTGAATCAGGGTGGATCTGTAGCGCCCCTCCCACAAGGTGCCGCTGCGCTTTTGCGCGTCGTTGAAATAGCGCACATAGCTGCGCCCCACCGCCTGCATCATTTTGGGCAAGCCATCTGCAGCTTTAGGTGTTGCCAGCAAATGAAAGTGGTTGCTCATCAGCACGTAGGCGTGCACAGCCACGTCGAACTTTTTGGCGTTTTCTTCCAGCAGGTCGAGCAGCCGCTGATAGTCGGCTGTGGTGGTGAAAATGGCCTGCTTGTTGTTGCCGCGTTGAATCACATGGTGCGGGTAGCCCGGCAAGGTGAGACGGGGTTGGCGGGCCATATTAGTCAGTTGAGGACAGAGCTTGTCACTGCGTGTACGACGGTCTGTCCCGCAAGGTTTCAGGTTTGCCTATCTGGGTGCCTTGGCAATGCGGACCTTGCCGCCCGTGGTGACCAGGATGACCGCGTCGCCGGGCATCAGAGTTTGATCACCTTTGGCTTGCACCACCGCACGACGCTCACCCCCCTTGAGTTGCACCAGCACCTCCACGGCATCCTCACGCGTGGCCATGCGCTCGATGGCGTTGCCAGCCACAGCACCGGCCACACCCACCAGCAGGCCAATCACATTACTCTCTGCGCTGGAGCCGCCGCGCGTGGCTCCAGCAACGGCGCCAGTGACGCCGCCCACTGCCGCCCCAACGCCGCTTTGGCTGCCATCGACGACCACATTGCGCACCGACAACACCACCCCGTCCTGCACCTGGGACAAGCGCTGGACATCGCCACGCTGGATCACGTCAGGGCTGCTGCTGGCACAGGCCACCAACAAGCTGACGGACAAGGCCAAAAAGCCGTTTTGCATCAATCGTTTCACAGCAAGCTCCTAACTAAATTTCACGTTGGCGCCTGGGCGCTTGGTCCGGGTGGCCGCGCTGGCGCATCGCCCGCATTGTCAGGCAAGGCTGTAAAGCGGGTGTGAAGCAGGTCTGTCAAACCAAACTCGTCCAGCAGGGCGCGCAAGCGTTGCGCCGCGGCCACCTTCTTGTGACCGGTATGGCGCGCAATGATGAGCTCGTTTTTCATGCTGTGCTCCCAGCCCACGAGTTCGGTCACCGTGACCTGGTAGCCACAAGCCTCCAAATACAGGCAGCGCAGCACATTGGTGATCTGGCTGCCCAGTTCACGCGTGTGCAAGGGGTGGCGCCACAACTCGGACAAAGGCGAGCGGGACAGCGACAGCGCCTTGTACTGGCTCAGCACCCGCGCCACTTCGGCCTGACAGCACGGCACCAGCACCATAAAGCGCGCCTGTTTTTGCAGGCCAAAGGCGATCGCGTCGTCGGTGGCGGTGTCGCAAGCGTGCAGCGCGGTGACGATGTCAATGCGGGCAGGCAACTGGTCTGACTGTACCGATTCGGCCACCGTCAGGTTCAAAAACGACATGCGCTCAAAACCCAGCTGCCGAGCCAAGGCCTGAGACTTTTGCACCAGTTCAGGGCGGGTCTCGATGCCATAGATGCGCCCTCTTGCCTGGGCCTTGAAGAACAGGTCATACAAAATAAAGCCCAGGTAGGATTTGCCCGCGCCATGGTCGGCTAGCGTGACGCCCGGCGCGCTGGCAGGCTTGTCGCTCAACTCAAGCAGCAGCTTCTCGATGAACTGGTAGAGGTGGTAGACCTGTTTGAGCTTGCGCCGGGAGTCCTGGTTGAGCTTGCCGTCCCGGGTCAGGATGTGCAGCTCTTTGAGCAGCTCGATCGATTGACCGGGACGGATCTCATCGGCCAACGTAGCAGGACCGGGCGATGGCCCCTTGGACGAGCGACTGTTGTCTGTTTTTTGCTTTTTCATGACGTGCGACCTACCTTCAAAGCCGCCCACCCTTGCGCGCCCAACTGTTCCATGGTTTTCATATTGACCTCAAAAATCGACTCAGGGTCAGGGAAGGCCGCGACCGCGCGGTCGATGCTGTCTTCACGCAGCAGGTGCAGCGTCGGATAAGGCGAACGGTTGGTGTAATTGGTGATGTCATCGGCGCGTGTACCGGCAAACTGGTAGTCAGGGTGCAGCGATGCGATTTGCAGCACACCGTCAAGGTCCAGGTCAGCCAGCACCCGGTCCGCCTGCGCCAGGAAGTCATTGAAGTCCAGAAAGTCTTGCAGACAGTCTGGCGCGATCAACAGCGTGGTGTCGCGCAGCTTGGCGTCCAGGGCCACCAACGCCTTTAGTTCGGCACGCAAACTCTCCAGCAACTCTGGGGCTGCGGTGGCGCGACTGACGGCGTAATGCACCTGCCCCTTGACGTGCACGCTTTTGGCAAATGGGCACAGGTTGAGACCAATCACGGCACGCTCGAGCCAGGTTTGGGTGTCAGCGATCACAAGGTCATCAGGATTCATAGGAATCTTTCCATTTATTGGCGTCGCGGAGTCGCGCCTAAGATGATTCAAACAACAACCGCTGGCCCGTCAGTCGTTGGTGTTCACGCAGCGCAAAGCGGTCGGTCATGCCGGCGATGTAGTCCGCAACAATCCGAGCCAGGGCGCGTTCGGAAACCGGCTCATTCTCCAGCGCAGCCGCCAGCCGGCGCTGATGGCTCTCAGGCATGTGATCGGGCTGCGCCAGGTAACGCCCAAACAAATCACGCACCACTTGCTGCGCCTGGCCCGTGTTATCCAGCACGCGCGGATGGCGGTACAGCTTGTCCAGCAAAAAGCGCTTCAACATCTGCGACTGCTCGCGCATGGCCGCGCTGAATTGAATCAAGGGTGGCAAATGACGTACCGCATCAACCGTGTCAGGCGCTGCAAGCAGCAGTGCGGCCTGGGTGGCCTGAATCACGTCGTAAACCTGCGCACTCAACATGCGGCGGATCGACTCGTACAGCAGACGCCGCCCCTGCGCCTTGTCCTGCAAATGCGGAAATTCCGCCAGCGTCTGGCGCCTGTGATCATCAAACAGCGGAACTTGCTGCAACTGCGCCAGCGTGATCAGCCCGGAACGCACGCCGTCGTCAATGTCGTGCGCGTTGTAGGCAATCTCATCGGCCAAATTGCACAACTGGGCTTCCAGGCTGGGCTGGACACGGTTCAAAAAGCGCTGGCCGACACCACCCGGATCAAAGCGTTCAAGTTGCTCGGCATGCACGCGCGAGCAGTGCTTGAGGATGCCTTCGCGGGTTTCGAACGTCAAGTTGAGCCCGTCAAACTCGGGGTAACGCTCTTCCAGATGGTCGACCACGCGCAGGCTTTGCAGGTTGTGCTCGAAACCGTCATGGTTGGCCATGCAGGCATTGAGCGCGTCCTGACCGGCGTGGCCAAAGGGCGTGTGGCCCAAGTCGTGCGCCAGCGCGATGGCTTCCACCAGGTCTTCGTTGAGTGAAAGTGAGCGTGCCACCGAGCGCCCGAGCTGCGCCACCTCCAGCGAATGCGTCAGACGAGTGCGAAACAGATCGCCTTCGTGGTTCAGAAAAACCTGGGTCTTGTAAACCAGGCGCCGAAACGCCGTGCTGTGCACAATGCGGTCGCGATCACGTTGGTAGTCGGTGCGGGTGGGTGCCGGCGCCTGAGCATAGCGCCGCCCGCGCGTCTTGCCCGGGTCGCAGGCGTAGGGGGCCAGCGTCATGTGGCGGGGTTTAGCTGGCGCAACAGGCGTCGATCACCTTGCGCACCATATCATCCGGCGCACTGCGTACTGCGGCCCGGCCCGGGCGCTCGATGACGACAAACTTGATTTCCCCGGCTTCGCTCTTTTTGTCCAGGCGCATCAGTTCCAGGTAACGCCCGGCGTTGTCGGTGACTGACAGTCGCGGTCCTTTGACGGGAGAGCCTGCTTTCTGGATCAGGTGCACCAGCCGGTTGACAAAAAACGCATCCACCAAGCCCAGACGCTCCGACAGATGCGCCGCCATGACCATGCCACACCCAACGGCCTCGCCATGCAGCCACTCGCCATAGCCCAGGCCCGCCTCAATGGCATGGCCAAAGGTATGACCAAAATTCAGAATGGCGCGCAAACCCGACTCACGTTCGTCCTGCCCCACCACATCGGCCTTGATTTCGCAGCTGCGCTTGACCACATGCGCCAGCGCGGCCGGCTCTCGGGCCAGCAAAGCGTCCATGTTGGACTCCAGCCAGGCCAGGAAATCCATGTCGGCAATCGGCCCGTACTTGATGACCTCGGCCAGGCCGGCGCTGAGCTCGCGCGCGGGCAGCGTCTTGAGCGTGTCCAGGTCACATATCACCTTGAGCGGCTGGTAAAAGGCGCCAATCATGTTCTTGCCCAACGGGTGGTTGATGGCCGTCTTGCCGCCCACGGAAGAGTCGACCTGTGCCAGCAAGGTGGTGGGCACCTGCACAAACGGCACCCCTCGCATGAAGCTGGCAGCAGCAAAACCCGCCATATCGCCCACCACGCCGCCTCCCAGCGCAAACACCGTCGTCTTGCGGTCACAGCCGTGACCCAGCAAGGCGTCAAAAATCAGATTCAGACTTTCCCAGGTTTTAAAAACCTCGCCGTCAGGCAACACCACGGTATGAACCTGCGGGTATTTGCCCGCGAGCGCTTTTTGCAAACGGCCGGCGTAAAGTGGCCCCACAGTCGTGTTGGTGACGATCAGCGCGCTGTGCGCATTGGGCAACTCGGCATAACTGAGCGGGTTGTCAAACAAGGAGCCACGGATGGCAATGTGGTAGCTGCGCTCAGCCAGGTCAATGGCAACGGTTTGGAGGTCGGAAGATTGCATAACCCTGAGTTTAGCGAACTGGGCAAGCGGCCAGCTGCTCAGCGACTCGTCGGCGCACCCGCCAACTCCAACTGCATCAAGATCATGTTGACCAAGGTGGCCACCGAGGGGCGTCCGGTGTCGATCTGAAAGTGCGCGGTTTCGCGGTACAGGGGATCGCGCTGGGCATACAAGTCGCGCAAGCGCTGCAGTGGATCAGCCACTTGCAGCAAGGGGCGGCTTTTGTCGTGCCGCAGGCGACGAAACAGGTCATCCGGAGAAGAGTTCAGGTAGACCACCTGGGTCCGCGAGCGCAAGTTCTGGCGGTTCTCAGGCCGCAACACGGCGCCACCACCCGTCGACAAAACGGCGGCTGGATTCTGCGTGAGTTCGTCGATGACAGACGCTTCGATATCGCGAAAGCGGACCTCACCCTCACGCTCGAAATACTCACGAATTGAGCAGCCCAAGCGCTGCTCAATGACATGGTCAGAGTCAAAAAAGGGAAGCTGCAGCCGCCGGGCGAGTTGCCGCCCGACGGTGGACTTGCCCGAGCCGGGGAGGCCGATGAGGCTGATTTGCAATTTTTGTAATATGAGGACCGGGGTGACCTGATGGAACGGCTAGCGTACGGCCTTGTCAGCCAACACCTTAGGTGTAATGAAAACCAGCATTTCCTGTTTGTTCGACACCTTGGAACGGTTCTTGAACAGGTTGCCAACACCAGGCAAATCTCCCAGCAAGGGCACCTTGGTTTCGCTATCGCTTTCAGTCATCTCGAAAATACCACCGATCACGACGGTGCCGCCGTTCTCAACCAGCACCTGAGTTTGAATGTGCTTGGTGTTAATGGCAAAACCGGCTGCGGTGGACTGGCCCACAGTATCTTTATTGATGTCAAGCGACAGAATGATATTGCCCTCGGGCGTGATCTGTGGTGTGACTTCAAGCTTCAAATTGGCTTTTCGGAAGGCAATGGAAGTGGCACCACTCGAAGACGCGACCTGGTAGGGCAATTCGGTTCCCTGCTCGATCAAGGCCTTGATTTGATCTGCCGTCACGACCCGCGGACTGGAAACCACACGCCCTTTGCCATCAGCCTCAAGGGCGGATAACTCCAAGTTCAAGAATCGGTTGAGATTGGAACTGAAAATTGACAAGGCAAAAGTAGCGGGCTCGTACCCCCCTTGACCAATGGCCGGCAGATTAACAAAACTACCCGTGGTCGTTCCCCCGGAATCAACATAGGTCGATCCGACGGACACGCCACCACTACCAACCCTCGTTGCAGGCTGGGACCCAGCACTGCCGCCCAACTTGACCCCGAGCGACTTGCCAAAGGTATCGGACGCCTCCACGATGCGCGCCTCAATGAGCACCTGGCGCACCGGAATGTCGAGCTTGGCAATCAACTGCTGAACCTGCTCCAACTTGGAGGGGATGTCTGTGACAAACAGCTGGTTGGTACGCGACTCCGAAATCACGCTGCCACGCGCACTGAGCAAGCGCGAGCTGCTGGCCCCAGCACCAGTACCACCGCCGGTCGCGGTCAGCTGAGCGGCCACTTCAGCCGCTTTGGTGTAGTTCATCTGGAACGATTGGGTCCGCAGAGGCTCCAGGTTTTGCAGTGCTGCAGCTGACTCCAGGTCGAGTTTTTCCTTGGCGTTGATTTCGTCCTTGGGAGCAATCCACAGCACGTTACCTGTTTTACGCATGCCCAGGCCCTTGGACTGCAGAATGATGTCAAGCGCCTGGTCCCATGGCACGTCCTGCAAGCGCAAGGTGACGGTACCGGTGACGGAATCCGACGTGATGACGTTGAAATTGGTAAAGTCTGCTATGACTTGCAGCAGGGAACGCACATCGATACTCTGGAAGTTCAGCGACAGTTTCTCACCGCCGTAACCCGGCCCTTGGGCCAGCTTGGAACTGTCCTCCTTCACCGGCTTGATCTCGATGACGAACTGCTCGTCCGTCTGGTAGGCGCTGTGCGCCCACAAGCCTTGGGGCTCGATGACCATACGCACCCGGTCACCCGCCTGGGTGGTGGTGATGGTCTTCACCGGGGTGCCGAAATCATTCACATCAAGGCGGCGGCGTAAACCTTCTGGCAGAGATGTCTTCATGAAATCGACCACCAACAATTGGCCTTGTTGGCGAATGTCCACACCCACCTGGCTGTTGGGTAAAGAGACGACCACCCGACCCGAGCCGCCATCTCCACGCCTGAAGTCAAGGTCGCGCAGCGGCAAAACGCCACGAGCCTGTGTCTCGGCAAATAATTGCGAAGCTGGCGCGGGCGACGAACTCGCCACGGCGTCCAGCACGACCAACAGCGACTTGCCCTGCCATTGGGCTTTGTAGGTGGTCGATTGCTTGAGGTTGATCACCACCCGGCTGCGGCTACCTGCCTGCACCACGCTGACGGATGTCAAATTGCCTTGATTGACTTCAATTGTCGAGCGACCAATGGCACTGATCACATCGGGGAAATCCAGTGCAATACGAGCCGGCGACTGGATCGAAAACCCCGCAGGAAGCGCACTGAGCGCTTCGCTCAGATCGATCCTGACGACTTCGACGCCACTTTGAATGGACCCAGATACCGACTCAATCGCCACCTGGGCCTGTGCCAGGGCGGCAGACAGCAGCAAACCCAGACCCAGACCTAGCTGATACCACCAACGCACACCTGAACCAACTTGCTTATTTTTCATTTTGACCTCTCTTGCAACAGCAGACTGGCTGGGCGCTCAATCCACTCACCGACTGCATCTTGCACAATTTCACGCAAAGTAATTTCATTTTCAACAATTTTGACGACTCGACCATAGTTTTGGCCCAGATAGTCACCGGGACGCACCTGATACAGCAAGGGCCCGACCTTGACCAGGGCCACAGGTTTTTGATTTCGCACCATGCTGCCCACCAAACTCATGCTATCAAGGGGAAACTCTTCCAGGGGCTCCTTGCGCCGCTTCAATTCAGGTGCAATCAAGGCGCCGTTCGAGGCCGCCAGATTGGATTCTTTGCCAAGCGCCTGGGTGAGTTTTTGCTTGCTGAAGGGATCTGCCTCATTGGCAAATGTGTAATTTTCGGGCTTGAACTGCTTGGGTTCGGCAATCGGCTTGATCTTGGGTTGCGCTTGCGCACGCTGTGCAGCCATCCACTGGCGCAGTTCGTCACCTGAAGATGATTCGCACGCGGTCAAAACCGCGGCGAAGCCCAAAAAAACGGCTATTCTGAATATCGTCATGATGATTTAGCCGGCTTGGGAGCCGCTTTACGCTGTGCACTGACTTCATTGCTATCCAGATAGCGGAAAGTCTTGGCGGTGGCATCCATGGTCAAAGTACCCTCTTTGACGGAAGTGATCACCAGATTGTTGAGCGTGACAATGCGCGACAGATTGGCGATATCGGAGGCAAAAGCGCCCATGTCGTGGTACCGCCCGGTAATCTTGAGGGCGATGGGCAATTCGGCGTAGTAGTCATTGATAACCACCTGACCCGGCCTGAACAGCTCGAATTGCAGACTGCGACCCAGGCCCGCCTGATTGATGTCAGACAGCAAGGCGTCCATCTCGGCTTTGCTGGGCAATTGCTTCTCAAGTTGCGTGACATATTGCTGGACTTGTTCACGCTGCTTCTTGAGCGCCTCGAGATTGACGGCCTTGGCGAGCTTGACCTTGAACTCATCGCGCAACTTGAGCTCGGTCGCCTGCGCTTGAGTCAACTCGGCCTCGATATCGCTGAGCCAAACAAACCACAAAGCAACAACGCAGGCAAGCGCCAAGCCAAAAAATAAGGAGAAACGGGGCAGCACTGGCCAACTGGAAGGGTCTTTGCTGTCCAGATACCGAAACTGGGAGACCGCGGCCTCCAGCTTCTCCTTGAAATCAATGTTGATTTTTAATTGTTTCGCCATCATGCCTACCTGTTACCGACTGGCCGCAGAAGCCGCTGTCGCCGAAGCGCCTTGACCAGGCTTCTGTTGGGCCTCAGTGGCACGAACCAGTTTGACCCTGATCTGAAAGTTTGACACACGGCGTACATCACGCGAGGTTAAATTAACCGAGCCCGCCACAATTTCAACCAATTCAGGACGACTAAACCAGGGGGAGTTGTTCGCCAGATTACGCAGCAATTCCGAAACCCGCTCATTTGACTGGGCGACGCCTTGCAAAGCGACGTTTTGCCCTTCTTGTCGCAAGGAGCTGACATAAACGCCGTCAGGCAACTGTTGAACCAGCTCGGTTAAAAGATAGACTGGCATGTTGCGGTCAGCCTGCAGGTCTTCAACGGCTTTTTGACGCGCCAACAAAGCGGCGATCTCCCCCTCCAGCCCGGCAATTTCCTTGATCTGAAGATCAAACTTGCTGATTTCACTTTGCAGCAACTGGTTCTGGTCTTGCTGCGATGAAATTTGTGATTGAAACCACAAAAAAACCAGGCCTGCGATCAGTCCGCCCACAAAGACAGACAAACCCAGACTCACATTGAACAATTCTTTTCGGCGTTTGCGGGCAATTTCCCGATGCGGGAGCAGGTTGATCAGAATCACTTCGAAAACCTCCGCAAAGCCAAGCCACAGGCGGTGAGGTAGGAAGGCGCCTCAAGCAGCATTTTTTTCTGCCCAACACGCTCTGCGATGCGCATACCCTCAAACGGGTTGGCGACCATGCAAGCAAAGCCGGACTGCTTGGTGACCATCGCCGTCAGGCCAGGCAGACTGGCTGACCCTCCGGCCAACATCACCAAATCGACCTTGTTGTGCGTGGTACTGGTAAAAAAGAACTGGAGAGCACGACCAATTTCCTGCACCAGGCTTTCAATGAAAGGCTGTAACACAGTTGATCGGTAATCTTCGGGCAAATCACCGCTGCATTTCTTTGTTTCGGCCTCTTCCGGAGAAAACCCGTACTGGCGAACAATCAATTGAGTCAACTGCGCCCCGCCAAAAGCTTGGTCACGATCGTACAGCACCTCATCGTTGCGGATCACCTGCATGCTGGTGGTCAGGGAACCCACCTCGAACAAAGCAACAATGCGCTCGGCCGAATGATCCGGCATGCTGGCAATCAAACGGCTGGCGGCCAGGCGAGACGCATAGGACTTCACATCGACAATCACAGGCTTGAGCCCTGCGGCTTCTGCGAGTCCCTGCAAGTCCTGCACTTTTTCTCGCCGGGAAGCCGCAATCAGAACATCCACATCACCGGTCGCGTTGGCACTCGGCCCCAAAATACAAAAGTCAAGACTGACTTCATCCAGCGGAAAGGGAATGTACTGATTGGCCTCGGATTCGACTTGCATCTCAAGGTCGTGGTCTGTCATGCCGCCTGGCAGGATAATTTTTTTGGTAATCACGGCCGACGGCGGCAGCGCCATGGCGACGTTCTTGGTCTTGGTGCCACTCTTCTTGATCAAACGCCGCAGGGCTTCAGCGACTTCATCGAATTTCTCAATATTGCCATCGTTGATCCAGCCTCGCTCCAAAGGCACGATGGCACAGCACTCCAGAATCAAGTTGCCAGATTTATCTTGCCCCAACTCAACCAGCTTGACGCTGGACGCACTGACGTCCAGACCCAGCATCGGCGCGAGTTGTTGGCTAAACAATGATCTCAAAGAAATCAACACATTCCCCTGAACAAGATACAGAAATTTACGTAACACATGAGAAGTCACGTCAATACTATCAGCAAGCCCCAAGTGCCGCAAAGAGAATCCCGTTTTTAAATAAACGGGGCTGTTGTCAAATATAGACGCAAAATCAAGAAAAATCGGGGCTCTACCGCGCTAATTTTGGCAGGCAATCGCAAATATTCCCCGGGCGGATGCTAACCTCGACACAGCTTCTGGCCAATTTTTATAATGAGTCAGATCCATCAACAGGTTTTTTTATGACCGTTCCCTCACACAACACCGTGTCCAAGTCAGCGCCAGCCCAAGAAAATCGAAAGAAAAATCAAACCCACTGGCTGATCAAACT
>JBASJO010000499.1:0-4605 GCA_049655365.1 Rhodoferax sp.
CGCCAAGTGGGATGCATGGAACACCCTCAAGGGCACCCCCAGCGCGGATGCGATGCAGCAGTACATCGACCTGATCAAATCGCTGAGCTGAACGTTTTCGTCACTGCGAGCGAAGCGCGGCAGTCCACGAAGTTCTGGATTGCCACGTCGCTGCGCTCCTTTCCATGACGGTTTTATTTGCGTCATTGCGAGCAAAGCTCACACGGCTCTTTTTTTGTAGGCCTTGCCCGCTGGTTTTTCCGCTGGCGCTGCCAGCAGCGCGTCGAGGTTCTTCACGATCTCGGCCTCGATGGTGCCCTTGAACGCACCGAGCAAAAAGCCTAACTGAGCGCGCAGCTCGAAGTGCGTTTTGGTCACCGTCAAACTGCCCTTGACGCCTGAGCGCACAAAGTCGACCTCGTCGGTGTGCTTGCCCTGGGCGTAATTGCACTGCATGGCAAATTCCTGCTCGGCCTGCTCGGCCCACTGAAAGGCGATCTTGCGCGCCTTGGCCAAGCCCAGCGTGTGTTCACGAACGATGTTGAGTTCAGCCATGGTCTGTCAGCCTTTTTGTTCTGCTGCTAATTGTTTCAGTTGTTGCGCCCGCTCCTTTTTGGGTCGCTTGGCAAGGTCCTTGACCGCATCATAGAACGTGGGCCACTGGCGGCCTTCGCGCACAAACAGCGCCTCGAAGCCGGGCACCAGCTCATCGTAAGCCGCCTGCGCTCCAAAGGTCGCGTTATTGGCCTGGGCCACCCAGGCGTCGTAACCGCTGTAACCACCCCAACTCGCCTTGAGCTCGGCATAGGCGGCCCTGAAGTCCCGCATGGTTTGCTGCTTCAGGGCGGCCTGGTTTTTTTTTGCAGTGGCTTGCGGGCCATCGGTGGTGTAAATTTGCTTGAGTCGGTCACGCGTGTTACGCGCAAGCAGCCTGAACTGCTGGCGGCGCGCATCAAAGTCGGCATAGGCCTGGCGCGCCTCAGGGCTGGCTTGCTGCGCCAGCCAGAGGGCGCCGCCCAGGCGCTCGACCGCGGTGGCAAATGATTCATTGAATACCATGTCGTCGGGCACATACAGCACCTGGTGCGACAGTTCATGGAAAAGCAGCCGCGCCACCTCGCCTGCGGGGTAATGGATGAAGGTGTTGAGCAGCGGGTCACCGCCCAGCCAGTTCATCCAGCCCAGCGTGGAATAAGCAGGCACGCCATAAACGCTGGCTTCCAGGCCGGCGGCACGTTGCGCCTGGGCTTCAGCCTGCGCATCAGCCTCGGAAAAATATCCCCGATAACCCACACAACCCGCCACCGGGAAGCACCAGGTCTTGAGCGTCAGGGAAAACTCGGGCGCGGCCACGACGTTCCACACCACGTGGCGGCGCTGCAGGTCGGCGTAGCGCTGGTAGCTGGCGTTGTCGGGCAAATGCAGTTCGGTCACGGCAAAACGTCGCATGTCCCGGGCCAGTTTGAGGCGCTGCTGCAGGGCCGCGGGAGTGGCACTGTCCGCCAGCCAGTGCTCTATGGGCCGCGCCGCCTGCATCACTTGCAGGTGACCCGCAACCGACTGCCAGTAATAACGCGTATCGGCGCAGCCGGTGAGCACCAGCAACAGGCAGGGGACTAACATGAGCCCCTTGAGACGATTCACCAAAGCGAGGAAACGCATGCTGTACAAGTTCAAATCCAAAGTCACCGGGGATGTGATTATGTTGCAAGCCAACGGCCAGCGCGTGCTGGAGATCATCGGCAAACACTCAGCTTCCGAGCCCAGCACCAAGGGCATTTTGCTGCCCGAGCAAATGCCGCAGGCGCTGCAGGCGCTCAAGGATGCGGTGGCGCTTGAAGAGGCGCAGCAGAAGGAAGCCATGGCCCAAGCGCAGGCAGAGAACCTGCCCATGCCGCGCTTCGAGGCCATCGGCCTGCGCCAGCGCGCCTTGCCCTTCATGGACATGATCAGGCAATGCCTGAAAGACGACGCGGCGATGACCTGGGGGGTTTGACCCCTTATTCCGTTTCCAAATCATTTGTGTCTAGGCGCGAAGCCGCAGGCAGTGCTGTAGCACGACCAGGCGAAGCAACAACGACACGGATGATTTGGAAATGGAATTACTGGTAGCTGCGCGCGTCCTCGATGACCTTGCCGTCATTGGGCAGCGAGCCAGGCAACACCACTTCGACCTGGCCGCGCAGCTTGGTCACGTCGCGAATCGCTTCTGCCACCTTCACAGCCAGGCTGTCAGGGCCGCTGCAAGCCGTTTCGACCTTGAGCGTCATCTGGTCGTTGGCCATTTCGCCGCTCACCACCAGACGGGCCTTGGTGATCTCGGGGAAGCGCTTGGCGATGGTGTCAACCTGGCCGGGGTGCACAAACATGCCGCGGATCTTGGTGGTCTGGTCAGCCCGACCCATCCAGCCCTTGATACGCACGTTGGTACGCCCACTGGGGCAAGGGCCTGGCAACACCGCTGACAGGTCGCCGGTGCCAAAACGAATCAGCGGGTAAGTGGGGTTGAGCGTGGTCACCACCACCTCGCCCACTTCACCCTCCGCCACCGGGTCACCCGTGCCGGGGCGCACAATTTCCAGCAGCACACCTTCGTCAAGCACCAGACCCTCGCGCGCCGAGGTCTCGTAAGCAATGGAGCCCAGGTCGGCGGTGGCATAGCACTGGTAACCGGCCACGCCGTGTGCGGTAAACCAGTCGCGCAAGCTGGGTGGAAAGGCCTCGCCGCCGAACATCGCCTTGGTCAGGCTGGGCAGTGCGACACCCATCTCGGCGGCTTTTTCCAGAATGATTTTCAAAAAGCTCGGTGTGCCGATGTAGCCGGCGGGTTGCAGTTCAGCCATGGCCTGCACTTGTTGCTCGGTCTGGCCGGTCCCCCCCGCGAACACGGTGCAACCCAGTGCATGGGCACCGGTCTCCATCATCGAACCAGCCGGCACAAAGTGGTAGCTGAAGCTGTTGTGGATCAACTCACCCGGACGGAAACCGGCGGCAAAAATGGCGCGCGCCATGCGCCAGTAGTCGCGTGCCGTGCCTTCGGGTTCGTAAATGGGGCCTGGGCTGGCAAAGATGCGCGGCACATGGGCACCCAAACCGACGGCGCTGAATCCGCCAAACACGCTGCCGCCGTGATTGCGACTGCTCAATTGCAGCGCCAGCAGTTCATGTTTGCGCGTGACCGGCAGCCGGGCCAGCGCGGCACGCGTGGTGACCTCGGCCGGATTGACGTCCTTGAGAATTCCGGCGAAAGCCGGCGAGGCCAGTTTGGCGTGCGCCACCTGCAGCGGCAGAGCTGCCAGCAAAGCTGCTTCGCGAACAGCGGGGTCACGCGTTTCCAGCGCATCAAAATAATCAGCCATGGGAAAGATCCATTCAAAACAAATTCACGATGACAGTTGACCCTACGCCAGCCAGCGTTTGCGGCGTTTGTAGCTCTTGACATCCTTGAAGCTCTTGCGCTCGCCACCGCCCATGCCAAGGTAAAACTCCTTCACGTCTTCGTTATTGGCCAGATCGCTGGCCATGCCGTCCATCACGACACGGCCCGACTCCATGATGTAGCCGTAGTCGGCGTATTTGAGGGCCATGTTGGTGTTTTGCTCGGCCAGCAAAAAGGTGACCTTTTCGCGCGCGTTGAGGTCTTTCACGATCTCGAATACCTCCTGCATGATCTGCGGCGCCAGTCCCATGGACGGCTCATCGAGCAGCACCAGGCTGGGGTTGGTCATGAGCGCGCGGCCGATGGCACACATCAGCTGCTCGCCGCCCGAGGTGTAGGCGGCCTGGCTCGTGCGACGCGTTTTGAGGCGCGGAAAATAGGTATAGACCTTCTCCAGGTTGGCGGCAATTTCGCCCTTGTCACGGCGCGTGTAGCTGCCGGTGAGCAGGTTTTCCTCGATGGTGAGGTGGGCGAAACAATGCCGCCCTTCCATCACCTGCACGACGCCGCGCTGCACCAGGTCGGCCGGCGACAAATTCTCGATGCGCTCGCCGCGCAGCTCAATCGAGCCTTTCGTGACTTCGCCACGCTCGCCGCGCAACAGGTTGGACACCGCCCGCAGCGTGGTGGTTTTGCCCGCGCCGTTGCCGCCCAGAATGGCCACGATTTTGCCCTCAGGCACATTCAGGGACACACCCTTGAGCACCAGAATGACGTGGTTGTAAATGACCTCGATGCCATTGACGTTGAGAACGATGTTTTTAGCTTCCATATTTCCTTGCCTTCACCAATAGGCAACCCTGCACGCAAGGCTGCCTGTTGGCATCCCGGGCCAGGCCCAGGATGCGTCTCTGCATCAGGACTGGCAGTCCGCCGGCGTGCGAGGCGCCAGCTTTTTGTCAGCCGCGTACTTGGCCGCTGTGGCCTTCACCAGCGGTTTCAGGATTTGTTCGTCAGCCTGCAGCCAGTCGGAAGAGAATGCCCACTTTTTGCCATCCCAGGTATGGATGCGGGCCCAGTTGGCGCCCATGTGGTCGGCGCAGGTGGTCTGAACCGGACGCATGACGCCGGCAAAGCCCAGGGCGTCGAGCTTCTTCTGGTCCAGCGCCAGGTTCTCGTAACCCCAGCGCGCCTGCTCACCCGACATCCACTTGCCCTTGCCAAAACGCTCCTGCGCGCGGCGCACA
>JBASJO010000500.1:0-3236 GCA_049655365.1 Rhodoferax sp.
GGTCGCACTTGGGCAGCAGCTTGCCGATCAGGGCGTGGCCCGACTCGTGGTAGGCCGTGTTGCGGCGTTCGCTCTCGGGCATGACCATGCTCTTGCGCTCCGGACCCATCAGGATCTTGTCCTTGGCCTTCTCGAAGTCCTGCATCTCCACGGTGCGGGCATTGCGCCGCGCTGCCATCAGGGCGGCTTCATTGCACAGGTTGGCCAGGTCGGCGCCCGACATGCCGGGCGTGCCACGGGCAATCACGGCCGGATTGACGTCCGGACTCAAGGGCACCTTGCGCATGTGCACGTTCAAAATCTGCTCGCGGCCACGGATGTCGGGCAACGTCACGTAGACCTGGCGGTCAAAACGACCCGGACGCAACAGGGCGGCGTCCAGAATGTCCGGGCGGTTGGTGGCAGCCACCACGATCACGCCGACATTGGTCTCAAAGCCGTCCATCTCGACCAGCATCTGGTTCAGGGTTTGCTCGCGCTCGTCATTGCCACCGCCCAGACCGGCGCCACGTTGGCGGCCCACTGCGTCAATTTCGTCAATGAAAATAATGCAGGGCGCGTTTTTCTTGGCGTTGTCAAACATGTCGCGCACCCGCGAGGCACCCACACCGACAAACATCTCGACAAAGTCGGAACCCGAGATGCTGAAGAACGGCACCTTGGCCTCGCCGGCAATTGATTTGGCCAACAGGGTTTTGCCGGTGCCGGGTGGCCCGACCAGCAGCAAACCGCGCGGAATACGACCACCCAGTTTCTGGAATTTGGCGGGGTCCTTCAAGAAGTCCACCACCTCTTTGACTTCTTCCTTGGCTTCATCGCAACCAGCCACGTCGGCGAAGGTCACGGTGTTGGTGTTTTCATCGAGCAGGCGCGCCTTGCTTTTGCCAAAGCTGAAAGCGCCGCCTTTGCCGCCACCCTGCATCTGGCGCATGAAATAGACCCAGACACCAATCAGGAGCAGCATCGGGCCCCAGCTGACCAGCAAGGTCATCAACAGCGAACCTTCTTCGCGCTGACGCACATCAAACTTGACGTCGTTGGCAATCAGGTCACCCACCAGACCGCGGTCGAGGTAAGTCGCCGTTGTGCGGACCTTGCGGTCGTCCGTGGTGACGGCCACAATTTCAGTGCCACCCTGGCCTTCCTGAATGATGGCACTCTTGATCCGGCTGCCGCGAACTTCTTCCAGGAAGTCGGAGTAACCCATATAGCCGGCCCCGGCTTCCGGACGGGTGTCGAATTGCTTGAAGACGGTGAACAACACCATCGCAATGACCATCCAGACCGCAATTTTTGAAAACCATGGATTGTTCAAGCCAAACTCCAGTAGAAATGCATACGTTCAAACACCAAAAAGATGGCTAATTCTAGGCGGTTCAGTCAGTGCCACGGCAAGTCACAGACATCAGCCACAGCGACTGCAAGGAATTCAGTGCTTTTTAAGCTGCATGCCAATCAAAAAAGTCTCTGACGACTTGTCGCGCGAGGCTTTGGGCTTGAGGCGCTTGACCGTGACAAAGGTGTCCCGAAAACGCTGGTACAGCGCGTCGTAACTGCCGCCATGAAACACTTTGGCCACCAGCGCCCCTTCGGGCTTGAGATGTTCCTGGGCAAATTCGAGCGCCAGTTCAATCAAATGTTCAATACGCGCCGCATCGGCCGAGCTGATGCCCGACAGGTTGGGCGCCATGTCGGAGATCACCATGTCGGCTTTCTGGCCCTGCATGTGCTCGGCCAATTGGGCCAGCACCGCGTCTTCGCGCAGATCACCCTGGATGAACAGCACGCCCTCGATGGCCTCCATCGGCAACAGGTCCAGCGCGATGATGCGGCCATTGAGCTCGCCCGCGGCCGCCCCGCCGCCGGTGGCCGATTTGGGTGACAGGCGGCGGCGCACATACTGGCTCCAGGCACCGGGTGCCGAACCCAGGTCCACCACCAGCTGGCCTGGCTTGATCAGGTGCAGGGTCTCGTCAATCTCCTGCAACTTGTACGCCGCGCGCGCCCGGTAGCCCTCTTTTTTGGCGAGCTTGACGTAGGTGTCATTGACGTGATCGTTGAGCCATGCCCGATTGACCTTGCTGCTTTTAACTGCTGATTTCATAGTTCTCACCGATAATACTGTTATGTCTCAAATTCAACTGACCCCCGCCGAACGCAAAGTTCACCGTGCTGAAGCCCACCACCTCGACCCCGTGGTCATGATTGGCGGCGACGGCCTGACCGATGCCGTCAAGAAAGAAGCCGACGCCGCGCTGAAGGCCCATGGCCTCATCAAGGTTCGCGTTTTCTCAGACGATCGCGTTGCCCGCGAAGCCATGTTTCAAACCCTGGCCGATGAACTCAATGCCGCCCCCATCCAGCACATCGGCAAGTTGCTGGTGCTGTGGCGGCCCCTACCCGAGCGCGAAAAAACCGCCGACGAGGACCGCAAACCCGGCCCGCGTGATGTCAAAGTGCTCAAGTACAGCACCCGCGGTGGCCAGCGCCCCGAGGTCAAGACCCTGCGCGTGCTGGGCAACCAGCGCCTCACCTCAGGCGGCCAGGTGAAACGCTCCAAGCCCAAGCAGATCAGTATCAAGAAACGCAGTCAAACGTGAAGCCTTGCGGGACAGACCAAATACACGAAGTGATTTGCTCTGTCCTCAACACTTTAGAACTATAGGCTTGCGGACCAATTTCCAGAACGTCACCCCGGCACACAGCCATTGCAGCGCAAACATCGCGCTGCCCACGCTGTGCCACAAGCGCAAATTTTCCCGACTCACGATGCGCGGGGCGACGGCAAATTCCGACAACAGCGCCAACAAGACGCCCAACATCACAAACACCGTGATGGATTGCGCACGTCCGGCTTCCACACGGTCCTGACCCGGCCGGTTCAACAGCAGCAACAGCAAGCCGCAGCCGGTGCCGAGCCAGGTCTGTGCGGTGAACAATTTGGCCGCCATGCCACCCGCCAGCGCCGGGCTAGGCAGATGCACGAACAGCAAGGGCACGACCAGTGCGCCCAGCGTGGTCAGGCTGCCCCACCACAGGGCGGCCAGCCACGGCGCCAGGGCCTGCAGGCGCGTGGTCATTCAGATATAGCTGACCGACATCACTTCATAGCGGCGCACACCGCTGGGTGCCTGCACCTCGGCCGTGTCACCTTCGACCTTGCCGATCAAGGCGCGGGCGATCGGGCTGTTGATGTTGATCAGACCGAGTTTGAGATCAGCCTCGTCTTCGCCCAC
>JBASJO010000501.1:0-3119 GCA_049655365.1 Rhodoferax sp.
CCACTGGCCCAGCAACTGGCGCGTCCAGCGGTCACTGAGCGCCACAGCAATGGTCACCATCATGCCGGCCAACACCACCTTGGGCAGGAGCGCCAGCAAGGATCCACCGACCGCGTAGATCACCAGGAAAGCCAGCACCGACGCAAGCGCCGGGCCGCGCCCCACCGCCCCTTTTTTCAACAACGGCACGCAGCGGGCGTTGGACAACACCAGTGGCAGGCCGGCACACAGCCCGCTGACCACATTGGCCGCCCCCATGGACAGCAGCTCCCGGCCCGGGTCATGTTGCGACCTGGCATGTTGATCCGAGGCCAGCGCCACCAGCAGCGACTCCAGCGAACCAATCACCGCCAGCACCGCGCCAGTTAAAAATACGGCCTTGCCGTGAGCGAGCAGCAGCGTCCAGGCGCCACTGTCCACCAGCGGCAGCAGACCATCGGGTTTGACCACCCCCTGGGGCAAAGGCCCAACGAGGTCACCCAGATGCGCGCTGGGGATAAGCGCCATCAGCGTAAAGAACAAGAAACAGCCCAGCGCCAGGCCGATCAGGCTAGACGACGCCCGCGACCATTTCCAACGGACCAGCCAGACCGTGCCGGCCGTCGCCAGGCCAACCAACAGGGCCAGCGGTTGCGCTTGGGACAGACTGGCCGGGTCAGTCCAGCGGGTCAGCGCGGTCAGCCCCAACAGAGTTGGAATTTGCGACAAAAGAATGAGCAGCGCCACACCGTTCATGAAGCCGGCCAGCACCGGTTGTGGCACAAACCGGGCCAGACGCCCCAGCCCGGCCAGGCCCATCAAAATCTGAAGCAAGCCCATCAACACGACGCTGCTCGCGGCCACCGCCAGCAGCGTGGCAAGCCCCTGCGGACTATTCAGGTCAAAGCGTGCGTCCTGCACCAGTTGCGCCACCAGCCCGGCCAGAATCAGCGCGGTGGCGGAGGTCGGTCCGGCCGATGGCGACGCCGCACTGCCGAACACGGCGTACACCAGTCCACCGGCAATCACTGCCGCAAAAGCCGCGCCAATCCCCAGCGGGGCAGACGCACCCAGGGGCGCAAACGCCAGCAAACCCAGCGTGAGCACAATGGCCACCGTCTCCAGCGCCACCACGGCGCCAGACAGGTTGTGAACGATGGGGGTCAGCGCACCCACTTCCTGGCGTTTTCCCACAACTGCATCCAGGGACTGAAGGCATCCCGATCCTGGTTGGTCCAGCTCATCTGGATGTTGCGGAACACGCGCTCGGGGTGCGGCATCATGGCGGTAAAGCGGCCGTCCGCCGTGGTCACTGCGGTCAGGCCGCCCGGGCTGCCGTTCGGGTTGAACGGGTAGGCCTCGGTGGCGACGCCATGGTTGTCAGTGAAGCGCATGGCGGCAATGGCCTTGGCCGCATCACCCCGGTGCTTGAAGTTGGCATAGCCCTCACCGTGCGCCACGGCAATGGGCAAGCGGCTACCCGCCATACCCTTGAAGAACAGGGACGGTGAATCCAGCACTTCGACCATGCTCAGGCGCGCCTCGAAGCGTTCGCTCTGGTTGGTGGTGAAGCGTGGCCACTCGGCAGCGCCGGGGATGATGTCGGCCAGCTCGGCAAACATCTGGCAACCGTTGCACACGCCCAGGCCAAAGGTGTCGGTACGGCCAAAAAAGGCCTTGAACTGATCCGCCAGCACGGGGTTGAAGGTGATGGAGCGGGCCCAGCCGATGCCGGCCCCCAGCGTATCGCCGTAACTGAAACCACCGCAGGCCACCACGCCCGTGAAATCAGCCAGCTTGGCGCGCCCCGTCTGCAGGTCGGTCATGTGCACGTCAAAGGCCTCGAAACCCGCCTCGGTAAAGGCGTAAGCCATTTCAACATGAGAATTGACGCCCTGCTCACGCAGCACGGCCACCCTGGGGCGCGAGAGCATGAGGGCTGGGGCTGAGACCTGTGGGCGAGTTGTGGCTTCGAGCAAGGCCAGGTGCACATGCAGGCCCGGGTCCAACGGCTCACCCGCAGCGGCGTGCTCGGCATCGGCGCAAACCGGGTTGTCGCGTTGCTGGCAAATCTTCCAGCTGGTGGCGTCCCAGACCTGGTGCAGGTCAGCCAGCTTGGCACTGAAAATGGTCTTGGCGTCGCGCCACACCTGCACCTCACCCACACCGGCGCTGATGCTGGAATCGGCCGGGCGGGTCTTGCCCACCACATGGCTGAAGGCGCTCAAATGGTGCTCGCGCAGCACCTGCATGACCGCGTCGCGCTCAGCGGTGCGCACCTGCAGCAGCACGCCGAGCTCCTCGCTGAACAAGGCTTTGAGTGTGAGCTCATCACGGCGGCCGCTGATCTGGCCGGCCCAGTTCTTGGCGTCACCCCAGTCCATGCGGCTGTCGGAAATGCCGTCGCCCTCGGTCACCAGCATGTCGACGTTGAGCGCCACCCCCACGTGGCCGGCAAAGGCCATTTCGCAGGCAGCAGCAAACAAACCGCCATCACTGCGGTCGTGGTAGGCCAGAATCCGGCCCTGGGTGCGCAGCGCGTTGACGGCATGGACCAGGTTCACCAGGTCTTGCGGGTCGTCCAGATCGGGCACTTCGTCGCCCATCTGGCCCAGGGTTTGTGCCAGGATGCTGCCGCCCATGCGATTCTGGCCACGGCCCAGGTCGATCAAAATCAACGCGGTGTCGTCCGCTGCGTTGAGCTGCGGCGTCAGCGTGCCGCGCACATCGGCCAGGGTGGCAAAGGCGGTCACGATCAATGACACCGGCGAGGTGACTTTTTTCGCCTCACCCGTCTCATCTTTCCACTGCGTGCGCATCGACAAGGAGTCCTTGCCCACCGGAATCGAGATGCCCAGCGCCGGGCACAACTCCAGGCCCACCGCCTTGACCGTGGCGTACAGCGCCGCATCTTCACCGGATTCGCCGCAGGCTGCCATCCAATTGGCCGACAGCTTGACGCGGTCGAGTTCCATCGGCGCGGCCAGCAGGTTGGTGATGGCCTCGGCCACGGCCATGCGGCCGCTGGCGGGGGCATTGACCGTGGCCAGCGGCGTCCGTTCACCCAGCGCCATGGCCTCACCGGCCAAACCCTTGAAATCAGCCAAAGTGACAGCGCAGTCGGCCACCGGCACCTGCCA
>JBASJO010000502.1:0-4743 GCA_049655365.1 Rhodoferax sp.
GGTATTGACACCGGGGCCCGACAAAAATTCGGCAATCACGACGTCGTCGAACGAGAGCGTGAAGGCCAGCAGGTAGGCCGCAAAAATAGCCGGCAAGATGTTGGGCATGGTGATCAGGAAGAACACCTGGAAGGGTTTGGCGCCGAGGTCCATGGCGGCTTCTTCGATGGCGCGGTCCATTTCCAGCAGACGCGACTGGATCACCACCATGCCATACGCCATGCCCAGCAGGGTGTGCCCCAGCACAATGGTCAGCATGCCGCGCTGCGGCCAGCCAAACGCGTTTTGCACCCCCACCATGAGCAGCAGCAGGGACAGGCCGATCACCACCTCGGGCATCACCAGTGGCGCATTGACCATGCCCGAGAACAGCGTGCGCCCGGGAAAACGGCGGTAGCGCACCAGCACAAAGGCGGCAAAGGTGGCCAGCACGGCCGAGGCCACACCGGCCGCGGTGGCGATCTTGAGCGAGAGCCAGAAGCCGTCGACGATCTTGGTGTCACGCGTGAGCGCCTCGTACCAGCGCAGCGAAAAGCCGGTGAACACCGCGTCCTGACGCGTGCTGTTGAAGGAAAACACAATCATGAAGCACAACGGCAGGTACAGGAACAGGTAGGTCAGACCCATCCACAGCTTGCCGAAATGGCGACTCAGGAATTGCTTCATGGGTGGACCTCAGGCTTTGGGTTCGGCCGAATCGCCGGTGTAGTGGTAATAAATGGCCAGCGGCACCACGATGAGGCCAATCATGACCACGGCCAGCGCGGTGGCACGCGGCCAGTTGTTGCTGCTGAACATTTCGTCCCAGACCACCCGGCCGATCATGATGTTCTCGGGGCCGCCAAGCAGCGACGGGATCACGAACTCGCCCACCGACGGAATGAATACCAACATGAAGCCGGCGATGATGCCGGCCTTGGACAGTGGCACGGTGACCAGCCAGAACGCACCGAGGGGCGAGGCGCCAAGGTCGTAGGCCGCTTCCAGCAGGCGAAAGTCCATCTTGACCAGGTTGGCGTAAAGCGGCAACACCATGAAGGGCAGGTACACATAGGTCATGCCCACCAGCATCGAGATGTCGGTGTAGAGCATCTGGATAGGCTCATCAATGAGGCCCAGCCCCAGGAAGATCTGGTTCAGCACGCCCTGGTCGGCCAGGATGCCCTTCCAGGCATAGACCCGCAACAGAAAGGAGGTCCAGAACGGCAGCATCACCATCATCAGCAAGGCCGGGCGAACGCTGGGTTTGGCGCGGGCAATGAAATACGAAAACGGGTAGCCGATCAGCAGGCACAACAGCGCCGTGCACAGCGCATACCAGAGCGAGCGCACATAGGCTTCGATGTAGATGGTCTGGAACAGCGCCCCGTCATCGCCGCTGCGAAAGATGGAGCCGTAGTTTTCGTACTTGAGCTTGAGCAGGCCGGTGCTGGAATCCCAGATCGGCTTGAACGGCGAGATGTCGTTGCCCATGTCGACAAAGCTGATGTACAGCAAAATCAAAAACGGAAACAGGAAGAACAGGATCAGCCAGACAAAGGGCACGCCAATCACAAAGCGTTTGCCGGGCATCGTCATACTCTGGATGGCCATGACGCTTCCTTTAGTCGCGCAGCACAATGCCGGCCACGTCGCTCCACCAGAAAAACACGTCGTCTTCCCAGGTGATGTTGCTGAGGTCGTGGCGCGAGGTGTTGGCCTCGGTGATCTTGACCCGGGTGCCGTCGGATGCCTGAACGATGAAGGAGTTGTAGGAGCCAAAGTAGGCAATCTCCTTGACTTTGCCCGCGAACAGGTTGTGCGCGAAGTCGGGACGCTCCTTGCTGATCTCGATTTTTTCGGGGCGCACCGCAATCGACACCGGCATGTGCAGGGCGCCGCTGACGCCATGGCCCACATGAATTTCACCGATGGCTGTTTGCACCGCGCAACGGTCGGGCTGGTCGACGCTGAGTTTGCCGTCGAACAGGTTCACGTTGCCGATGAAGTCGGCCACAAAACGGTTGGCTGGGTGTTCGTAGACCTCTTCGGGCGAGCCTACCTGCAACACCCTGCCTTTGCTCATGACCGCAATACGACCCGCCATGGTCATGGCTTCTTCCTGGTCGTGGGTCACCATGACACAGGTCACGCCCACTTTTTCAATGATGTTGACGAGTTCGAACTGGGTTTGCTCGCGCAGCTTTTTGTCGAGCGCGCCCAGCGGCTCATCCAGCAGCAGCACCTTGGGTTTCTTGGCCAGGCTGCGCGCCAGCGCCACGCGCTGCTGCTGGCCGCCCGACAACTGGTGGGGTTTGCGTTTGGCATAGGCGCCCAACTGCACCAGGTCGAGCATTTCACCCACGCGTTGCTTGATGTCGCTCTTGGGCAAGCCCTCGCGCTTGAGGCCAAAGGCAATGTTCTCCCAGATGTCCAGATGCGGAAACAGCGCATAGGACTGAAACATCATGTTGAACGGGCGCTCGTAGGGTGCCAGCTTGGCCACATCCTGACCGCCCAACAAAATGCGACCGGACGTGGGGGTCTCGAACCCCGCGAGCATGCGCAGCAGGGTGGACTTACCGCAACCCGAGCTGCCCAGCAAAGCAAAGATTTCCCCCTTGTTGATCGACAGGTTGACTTCATCGACCGCCAGCGACTCGTCAAAACGCTTGACCAGCTTCTCGGTCACAAGATAGTCTTTTTTGGTACCCGCATCAGCCATGGTCAAGCCTTTGGTTCAACACATCACACTTTTCAAAAGAAAGGGCTGTTCATACCCAACGTACAAACAGCCCTGCGGCCCGGTCCAGGTCAGATTTACTTGCCTTTTTTGAAGCTGTTGTAAGCGTTGGCCATGGCTTCACGGGCTTCGTTGCTGAAGCTGCTGGGCGGAATCATCTTGGCGAAATAATCGGCCTCGACAAAGATAGTCTTGTTGCCGGCAATTTCCGGTTTGACCATCGGCACACCGGCCTTGTTGGCGGTGGGGTAGTTCATTTCGTTGCTCATGAGTGCCGCGTTTTCGGCACGCAGGTAGAAGTCAATGAAAGCGTGGGCATTGTTGGGGTGCTTGGCATCCTTGGTGATGGCCATGGTGTCAAAAAAGATCAGCGCGCCGGTGCTCGGCAGCATGGACTCGATCTCGTCCTTGGACTTGTTCTCCTTGGCACGCGCTGCGGCAATGTTCATGTCACCCGACCAGCCGATGGCCACGCAGGCTTTTCCGCCGGCAACGTCGTCAATCATGGTGGAGCTGAAAATGCGAACGTCCTTGCGCACCTTGGCCAGCATGTCGGTGGCCAGCTTGTAGTCCGCCGGATCATTGGAATAAGCGTCCTTGCCAATGTAATGCAGGGCCACCGGAATGATCTCGGTCGGTGAATCCAGATAGGCAATGCCGCAGGATTTCAGCTTGCTGGTGTATTCGGGCTTGAACACCAGGTCCCAGGCGTTTTCCGGCATCGGCATTTTGCCGAGCGCCTTGGCCACTTTGGTCTTGTTGATGCCCACGGTGGTGAAGCCCCAGGCCCAGGGCACCAGGTGTTTGTTGTCAGGGTCGGTCTTGGCTGCCAGCGTGGCCATGATGGGGGCGTCAAGATTGCTCAGATTGGGAATCTTGGACTTGTCCAGGGGCTGCAGCAGGCCGCCTTCAATTTGCGGCTTGGCAAAGACCGAACCTGGCACCACGATGTCATAGCCCGAATTGCCCGCCACCAGCTTGGCGTGCAGGGCCTCGTTGGTCTCGAAAGTGTCGTAATTTACCTTGATCCCGGTCTCTTTCTCGAACGTGGCAATCATGCCCTCGGGGATGTAATCGGCCCAGTTGTAGATGTTGAGTACTTTTTCTTCGGTGTTGACCGGCGCGGCGGCGGGGGCACTGGCCACCGGTGCCGGAGCGACCGCAACCGGCTCTTCTTTCTTGCCACAACCGGCCAGAACGATGGCGGACAGCGCAAACGACCAAAGGTATTTTTTCATCATGAAAACACTCCGAGAGTAAGAGAAAAATGGTGAAGGGAAACGCGAGTTTAAGTCTAGCAAAAACCAGACCAGGCAATTTTTTGGCGCGGACGCCTAAATCAGCCCTTTTTGAGTCAATTCCTGTTGCGTCAGGTCCAGGGCCTGCCTGATCAGGCGCATCATTTCATCGATGTCGGCATGGGTCATGGTCAGTGGTGGTGCAATGATCATGCGGTCACCCACGGCGCGCATGACCAGGCCGTTCTGGAAACAATGGCGCCTGCAGATCATGCCAACCGACAGCTCTTCGGCAAAACGCTCGCGGGTGCGTTTGTTCTTGACCAGCACCAGGCCTGCCGTCAGGCCGCAGGTTTCGGCCACGCCCACCAACGGGTGTGTCGCAATGGCCTCGAAACATTGGGCCAGGTACGGGCCGGTGTCGTCCCGGACACGTTGCGGCAGCTGTTCAGCTTCCATGATGTCGAGGTTGGCCAGCGCCACGGCACAGGCCACCGGGTGGCCGCTGTAGGTATAACCGTGGTTGAATTCGCCGCCTTGCTCGATCAAGACCTGGGCCACGCGATTGCCCACCATGACGCCGCCCAGCGGGATGTAGCCGCTGGTGACCGCCTTGGCAAAGGTCACCAGGTCGGGCTTGTAGCCAAATTTTTCATAGGCAAACCAGTGGCCGAGGCGGCCAAAGGCACAAATGACCTCGTCGCTGATCAACAAAATGCCGTATTTGTCGACGATGCGCTGGATCTCGGGCCAGTAGCTGGCTGGCGGGATGATGACACCGCC
>JBASJO010000503.1:0-1526 GCA_049655365.1 Rhodoferax sp.
GTGCCGCAGCCGCCGGCCGCGCCCTGGGTGCTGCCCGACAGCGTGGCGTCCGTCCCGGCGCTGGTGCGCGGCATCAGCCGCTGGCAGCCGGTAGCCTGGTCCGAGCTGCCGGGCTTCGAGAGTGATGCCCTGTTTGAAGCCTGGAACGCCTGGCTCAAAAGCTGCGAACGCCCGGGGCCGGTGTTTGCCCCGCTGTGCCCGGAGGTGCGCCGCCTCAGCATTGGCAGCGCCTCCGAGCAGCGCCAGTGGTTGCTGGCGCGGCTGCAGCCTTACCGCGTCGAACCCTTGCAGGGTGCGGTGGCGGGTTTGTTGACCGCCTACTACGAGCCTGAGCTGCAGGGCCGGCGTGTGCCAGGGGCAGGATTTTCCGTCCCCCTGTACCAGCCACCGCTCAATCTCAAGGCACGCCAACCCTGGTTCAGCCGGCAGGAAATCGACACCCAGGCCGCGGCGCAAGAGGCCTTGCGTGGTCGGGAAATTGTTTACCTGAGTGACCCGGTGCAAGCCTTGGTGTTGCAGATCCAGGGCTCCGGGCGCATCAAGGTGACCGAGCCCGATGGCCGCATCCGTGACATCCGGTTGGCCTACGCCGGCCACAACGGGCACCCTTACCAGAGCATCGGCCGCTGGCTGCTCGACCAGGGCGCGTTGCGCGACGCCACCTGGCCCGGCATTCAGGCCTGGTTGCAGCAAAATCCGCAGCGCGTCAATGAGCTCTTGTGGCGCAACCCGCGCGTGGTGTTTTTCAAGGAAGAGGCGTTGGGCGAGTTTGATTCCGCCTTTGGCCCCAAGGGCGCGCAGGGCGTGCCGCTGACGCCCGGGCGTTCGATTGCGGTGGACCCACAGAGCATTCCCTATGGCACGCCGGTCTGGTTGGCATCAACCGGGCCTCAGGTTACTCTGCAGCGCCTGGTGCTGGCGCAGGACACCGGCAGCGCCATTCGGGGCGCGGTGCGGGCCGATTATTTTGCCGGCTGGGGCGAGGCGGCCGGTGAACTGGCCGGACGGCTCAAGCAACCGCTGCGCTTGTGGGTGTTATGGCCCAAGCTATCGGTAGTGGCGTTACCATAGAAGTCCGAGCCTGACATTCCAGCTTTCACAGGAACCATTTCATGAACAAGACAAACAGCAAATCCACCATGCGTGACATTGATGAACGCACCAATCTGGCTGGCAACAGCATGTTTGAATTGCTGCTGTTTCGTTTGGGTGGGGCGCCAGGCACCGACAAGCGCGAGTTGTTTGGCATCAATGTGTTCAAGGTGCGCGAAATTCTGGTCATGCCTGAGGTGACTGCCATGGTCAATTCGCCGCCCTCGGTCATGGGGGTGGCCAACATTCGCGGGCAGATGATCACCGTGATTAATTTGCCACAGTTGGTGGGTACCAATCCGACCAAAGGTTTGGGCATCTTGCTGGTGACCGAGTTTGCCCGCACCACGCAGGCCTTTGCCGTTGAGGAAGTCAATGAAATTGTCCGCCTGGAATGGAAACAGGTGCTCTCTGCAGAAGGTAGCGGCGGTGGT
>JBASJO010000504.1:0-2372 GCA_049655365.1 Rhodoferax sp.
CACGATGTCTTCAAGAGCTGGAATGAAGGTGATCTCAAAAGTTACCTGATTGAAATCACCCGGGACATTCTGGCAGTCAGGGACGACGATGGACTGCCCCTGCTCGACAAGATCCTGGACAAGGCAGCACAAAAAGGCACCGGCAAATGGGCCGTGAATACCTCGCTTGATCTGGCAACGCCCCTCACGCTCATCACGGAGTCTGTCTTCGCCCGAATACTTTCGTCCATGAAGGACGAACGTGTGTTGGCATCCAGACTGTTAAGCGGGCCAAAAGCAGAATTCTCCGGCGACAAAAAAACATTCATCGAAGATATCGGCCATGCCTTGTACGCGGCAAAACTCGTGTCTTATACCCAGGGCTACCAATTGATGCGGGCTGCCGCGAAAGAGTTTGGCTGGAAGCTCAACTTTGGCGGTATCGCATTGATCTGGCGTGGTGGTTGCATCATTCGCTCCGCATTTCTTGGAAAGATCAAGGAGGCTTTTGTCTTGAACCCTGATCTCGTCAATCTCCTGCTTGATCCATTTTTCAAAGACGCTATTTCCAAGTCGCAACAGTCGCTCAGAACCGTGCTTGCCGAGGCCATCAAAAATGGCGTCCCGACACCCGCCTTGTCTTCAGCCTTGGCCTATTACGATGGCTACCGGTGCGAAAACCTGCCGGCCAACCTGTTGCAGGCACAAAGAGACTTTTTTGGCGCCCACCAGTACGAGCGCGTTGACAAAGCCCGTGGCGAGTATTTCCATACCAATTGGACTGGCCGGGGCGGCGCAACCGCGTCGACGGTGTATTCCGGGTAAGCAAACCAAAAGCAGCACTGTACTTCATGACCACCCCGTCCCCCCAACCTGGCAACCCCAAATCGCTCTCCGGCCTGCTGCCTTTCCTGAAGCCCTACCGTGGCCGCATTGCGCTGGCGCTGTTGTTCCTGGTGCTGGCGGCCATGGCCACTCTGGCTTTTCCGCTGGCCTTGCGCAGCCTGATTGACGGCGGCCTGGTGCAGACCGACCGGGGCGCGCAGGTGATGGCCTTGCGTGAGCATTTTGTGGCGCTGTTTGCGGTGGCGGTGGCGCTCGGGCTGTTTTCGGCGGCGCGCTTTTACATGGTGAGTTGGCTGGGTGAACGCATCACCGCCGATGTGCGCAATGCCGTTTATGGCCATGTGCTGCAGCAGAGCCCGGCGTTTTTCGAGACCACGCAGACTGGCGAGGTGCTGTCGCGCTTGTCGGCCGACACCACGCTGGTGCAGACCGTGGTGGGCTCGTCCCTGAGCATGGGGCTGCGCAATCTGGTGATGGGCCTCGGCGCGCTGGGCATTTTGGTCTGGACCAACCCGATGGTGATGGTGCAGGTGCTGGGTGTGCTGGTGCTGATTGTGTTGCCCGCAGCCTGGTTTGGCCGACGGGTGCGCAAGCTGTCACGCGCCAGCCAGGACCGGGCTGCTGACGCCAGCGCCATTGCCGCCGAGGTGCTCAACGCCATTCCGGTGGTGCAAAGTTACACCGCTGAAGGGCGCGAGGCGGCGCGCTTCAACCACGCGACCGACAACGCGTTCGCGGTGGCGGTGCGCCGCTCAAGGGCGCGCTCCATCCTGGTGGCGTTCATCATCATTGCCACATCGGCCGCGCTGCTGTGGGGCCTGTACCAGGGCACGCAGGCGGTGATGGCCGGGCGCATCAGTGCCGGGCACTTGGGGCAAACCGTGCTGTACGTGATCATTCTGGCCAGCGCCTTTGCCATTTTGGGCGAGGTCTATGGCGACCTGTTGCGCGCGGCCGGTGCCACCGAGCGGCTGATGGAGTTGCTGGGCAGCCAGTCTTCCATTACGTCACCGCCGCATCCTGCGGCGGCTCCGGTGCCGCAGGCGGGCAGTGAAGTCAGGTTTGAGCACATCACGTTTCACTACCCATCGCGCCCAATGCAGGCAGCACTGACTGATTTTTCACTGGACATTGCCCCGGGCCAGACCGTGGCGCTGGTGGGGCCCAGTGGCGCCGGAAAGAGCACGGTGTTTCAGCTGTTGCTGCGTTTTTACGACCCCGCCACCGGAGACATTGTGAAAGACGGCGTGCCGACGCGCAACTTGGCCCTGGCCGACCTGCGCCACGGCATTGGCATCGTGCCGCAGGACGCGGTGATTTTCTCCAGTAGCGCGCTGGAAAACATTCGTTACGGCAAACCCGAAGCCAGCGACGCCGAAGTCAAGGCGGCGGCCCAAGCGGCTTTTGCCGACGAGTTCAACAGCGCCCTGCCCCAGGGCTATGACACTTTTCTGGGCGAGCGCGGCGTGCGTCTGAGTGGCGGCCAGCGCCAGCGCATCGCCATTGCGCGTGCCATGCTGAAAAATCCGCCACTGTTGCTGCTGGAT
>JBASJO010000505.1:0-1534 GCA_049655365.1 Rhodoferax sp.
CCAGCTGAAACCGTCAAGGCGGATGAACCGGATTCTTCAACAGCGGCTGCCGCAGCCACTGCCGCTGTCATCCCCTTGGGGATGTTCCGCTGCTTGATCAAGCATTTGGAGATTGCATTCTTGACACTGTTGCTCGTGTTGCTCGTGTTGCTTGTGCTGGGCATCTTTGTGCCGATGACGATCTATGCCTACCGTCATGTCTTCATGGATGAACCAGGGCCCAGGGCGATTGTTGTGCAAAACGCAGGCCGGGTGGTGTCAGTCAGTCAAAGCGGCGGTTTCATCACCCGTGCTTTGGTGGAGACCGATCTGGGCTACTACGCCTTGATGGACGGTGTCAGCCTGAACAAGAACGAGGCGCTCACCCTGGAGACACGCTCTGACAAGCTGCGATTTCTGTGTGACAGCCAGCATCGCTGTCTGAGGTTGGTGGCTGATGGGCAGCCGGAGTGAAGACCCTCATGACAACAGAAAACCACCCCGCACAAAATGAAGCCTCGGCCCCTGAGGGCCACCAAAACCCGCAAGGCGAAGCGCTGCAACTGCCTGACGAACGTCAACAGCCTGCCTGCCCCACACCAGCTGCTTCAGGGGCCACGTCACCCGAAACACCCGACGCAAGTGGGGACGCGGTGCCGGTTCTTTTGCTCGTCCTGGTGCTGGTCATGGCGGTCATGACCGTGTTGGTGTTGTTCCCAGGGCTGACACACTGGGGCAAGAATTCGGTGATCACGCCCCAGGGGATGGTCCAAAGGATCACGTTTGTGAAGGGCTGGAGTGTGAGCTCCCAGGTCGATACCGAGCAGCGCAGCTTTCTGGTGCGCGGGGTGACACAGCTGCGCAAGGGGGCTCGGGTGGAAACACGAAGCGGGCCACTGGGTTCGCGCTTGTGTGATGCCGACAGCCTGATCTGTGATGAGTTGATGCGCGATGAGTGAGGGGTCGCACACGTAGCATCGTTGATGAAGGCCGCCATGGACGGCTCCGCCGTGCCTGCGGCAGTTTTATCCAGGCAGAGACCAACCAGACGGATCCAGCCCGGGCCTCCCTGTCACTGAGTAGCACCTCATTCTTCCCAAGACGACTGAGGTGCATTCCTATGTCCGGGCTCGTTGCTATGAATATTCCTGGCGCACTTAAAATCATACGGTTCTACCGATTGCCCCGTATCAGATGCAGTCGGCCACAGACAAGCACAACAATCAACTTGAGGTCCTCGCCAATGTCCATCTCCTCCGTCACGCTGAACGCCATTCAAAAAGCCGGTGCCGCCGCGTTCGCCGCCGACGAAAAACTCAAAAAAGAAGTTCAGGGCTATGCTGAACGCGTGAACGTGGCGATCGTCAAGAATCCCTACCACCTGGGCAATGATGCGCTGATCGAAGCCTGGAAGGTGCTGGCCCGTCTGTCCAAGACGATGATGAGCATTGAGGAAGAACTCAAGAACATCCATCGCATCGCCTGCGAATTGACCGAAGATGACCAGCCCAGCGTGAGCATCACACCGGCACTGGCAGCACCGGTGAGCAAGAAG
>JBASJO010000506.1:0-4837 GCA_049655365.1 Rhodoferax sp.
ACCGGCTGGTCACGTCGCGCAGCAAGTTGGCCATGCCCGAGACCACCATCGGCCTGTTCCCGGATGTCGGTGGCGGTTATTTCCTGAGCCGCTGCCCCGGGCATGCAGGGGAGTGGCTGGCCCTGACCGGAACTTCTCTGGGCGCCGCCGATGCGATCGAATTAGGGCTGGCGGATCACTGCCTGGATGCCGGGCGACTGGCCCAAGCCTGGGATGCCCTGGCCGAAATCAAGTCGCCCGATGCCGCGGGCTTGCATTGCTGGCTGGCTGAGTTTTCGGTCGTTGAAAATGTCACCCCGGTGCTTGATCGAAGCCAAATCGACGCCTTTTTTGCGTTGAACTCTGTGAGTGCCATCGTGCACGCGCTGGAAGCCGATGCCTCCGAGTGGACCCAGCGCACCGCCTTGCTGTTGCGCCAGCGCTCGCCCCTGATGCTGCATGTGACCCTGGCGCAAATTCGGCGGGCGCGCCAACTCACCGTGGCGCAAGACCTGCGCATGGAGCGCGACATGATGCGGCATTGTTTTTTCCCGAGGCATTTGGCGCGCAGCGGTGCACAAACCGAAGCCGCTGAAGGCATTCGCGCCCTGGTGATCGACAAGGACAACGCGCCAGTCTGGCAACCGGCGCGCATTGAGGATGTCACACCCGAGATGGTGCAGCCGTTTTTTGCCAGCCCTTGGGTGGCGCACAGCCATCCGTTGCGCGCGCTGCCCTGACCTTTGTTGCAAGCCGGCTAGAGCTGGCGGTAAATCTCTTGCGCCAGCTGCATCAGTGATGCGCGGGGCAACTGGCCAGCCAGTGCGTAACCAAACCCTTGATCGACCCAATAAAAGCTGGGAACAGCTGCCTCCGATTCAAATCTGAAGCCGGTTTCCTTGCCTGGCACACCCGCTGCGGCCTTGTCCATGGCGCCCAGGTAGAGCGTGACGCGCTGACCCGCGACGTCTTGATACATGAACTGTGCCCGTGCCCCGGCTTCTCCTGGCAAGAGCCGCCCACCCACCAGGTTAAAGCCTTGTGTGGTCAGATCCGGCACTTTGAGGGGTTTGTCAAGTCGCTTGGACAGCCATTGCACCAGGTGCGTCTGTTCCTGCGCGGACACTTCGACCGGGTGACGAATTTCCGGTGCGTAAACGGCGTGGGCCAGCACGGCCTGACGCACAAATTCACGCTCCGGCTGGGCACGCGCCATGCCGGGCATCGTTGATTCATGCGCCCTCATGTCCTGCCAGCTGGCATTAGCCAGCCAGCCGGCCCCAAATGCGAGCACCACACCGGCAGCCATGCCGCCATAGCGCCACCACGGGTGATCGGTCGGTCGCACCAGACTGCCGCCATGGGCGGCCTTCAACAGCGCCGGTGGCACCGCTTCGGCCAGAACTTGTGTGTGCAGGCGCTGCAAGGCCTCACGCTGGTGTTGCCACTGCGCAAGCCTGGCCTGAGCGTCAGGGTCATGCGCCAGCCTCAGCCGCAGCGCTGCCAGTTCGTCGAACGCACCCTGGCCGTCCACCAGGGCGTGGAGTTCATCGTCAGTCAAGGGGTGGTCAGGCGTGAGGTTCATGGTGGTGGACGGTTTATTTCAAACGGTGCAGCGTCACGGGGCGGTTTGATGGCGCTTGATCGGTAGCCGGGTCTGCCGGCACACGTGCGGGGGCGTCCAGCAGTGCCTGCAAACGGGCTCTGGCACGCGACAACCGCGACATCACGGTCCCCAGCGGTACACCGGTCACCTTGGCAATATCGGCATAACTCATGCCTTCCATGCTGACCAGCAGTAAGATTTCCCGCTGCTCCGGCGGCAGCCGGAGCAGGCAGCGTTGCAGGTCCAGCGCTTGGTCCGGGCTGGATTCCGGTGTCGGCAACTCATCGGCCAGATCGTCAATATCGAGCATGGCCGGACGACCGCCAACGGCCGACTGGCGCAATTGATTGACAAACAGGTTGTGCATCACGCTGAACAGCCAGGCGCGCAAGTTGGTTCCCACCAGCCACAGGCGCCATTTGCTGCAGGCGCGCTCCAAGGTGTCCTGCACCAGGTCATCCGCCGCCCAAGTGTCCCCCGTCAATGCCCGGGCATAACGGCGCAGCGAGGGAATCTGGGCAACCATGAGTTCACGGCTCATGGGCTTATGTCAGGCAGGCAAGCATGGGATGTTTCATCGAGTCGCGCGGAGGTACCGGCTGCGCTGCCCAATCAGGGCCTGGCGACTTGCCAGATCCCGTTGAAGCCGTCCCCGGTCTTGTCGCCGGGCTTGCTGTCCTTGACCCAGTAATAAACCGGCTTGCCCTTCAGCGCCCATTGTTTGCTGCCGTCATCGCGCGTGATGATGCTGAAATCGCCGCTGGCGGAATCCTCCTTGGCAGCCATCAGCGGTGGCCAATTGGTGGCGCAGGGGCCATTGCAGACGGACTTGCCGCTGCCGGCCACATCCTTGTCGAAGGTGTAGAGCGACATGCCGCTGGGCCCAACCAGGATGCCATCAGCGACTTTGGCAGGCGCTGAGGACACCGAGGCGCATGCCGTCAGCATGGCAAAGGTGACAGAGGTCATAAATAGTGCGGATGATTTGAATGTCATGGTGAACTCCAAAGTTGGTTGGGCGCAAACAGGCGTCTGCAATCACATGAACACCGGGTGCTGCGGTTTTATTCCCGCGACCCGCAAATAAAGATTGAATCCGCGTTTTTACGCCATGACTACAATCCGCGCGAGTCCCCATTCTATGAAAACCTTCAAAAAATCTGTTTTAGTTTGTATCAGCCTGGCGGCGTCGCCTCGGTGGGCGGCGCCTTGGTGATCGGCGCGGTGGTGGCCATGGGGCTGATACGCTGGCAGGGTCGGGGCGCGGCGCTGTGAGTCTGCTCAGGTCGGCCTCGGTGGTGTCGCTACTGACGCTGCTGTCGCGCATCACCGGGCTGGCGCGTGAACTGTTGATTGCTTCCACCTTTGGTGCGTCAGCCATGACCGACGCCTTCAACGTGGCGTTTCGCATTCCCAATCTGTTTCGACGTTTTTTTGGCGAAGGGGCTTTCAGCCAGGCGTTTGTGCCGGTGCTGGCCGCTGCCAAAACCCAGCAGGGCGAGGCCGCCACCCGGGTGCTGGTCGATCGGGTCGCCACGGTGTTGGCCTGGGCGCTGCTGCTGCTGAGCGTGGCGGGTGTGCTGGGTGCGAGTGGCCTGGTCTGGGCCATGGCCAGCGGCATGCAGCAGGACCCGCGCGGCTATGAGGCAGCGGTGGTGCTGACGCGCTGGATGTTTCCCTACATCGCCTTCATGTCGCTGGTGGCGCTGGGCGCGGGGGTGCTCAACACCTACAAGCGTTTTGCCGTGCCCGCCGCCACGCCGGTGCTGCTCAATATCTGCATGATCCTGGCGGCCTGGTTGGGCGCGCCCTGGTTCAAGACCCTGGGTCTGGAGCCCATTTATGCGCTGGCCGGTGGCGTGTTGCTGGGTGGCGTGTTGCAGTTGGCGGTGCAATGGCTGGCCTTGAGGCGCTTGGGGCTGCACCCCCGACCGGCCTGGCGCTGGTCGGCCATCAAGCAGGCGTGGGCCGATTCGGGCACCCAGAACATCCTGAGGCTCATGGGTCCGGCCCTGCTGGGCGTGGGCGTGGCGCACTTGTCCATGATCATCAACACCCAGATCGCCTCCTACTTGGCGCCTGGCAGTGTCAGCTGGATCACCTATGCCGACCGCCTCATGGAGTTTCCCACCGCCATGCTGGGCGTGGCCATGGGCGTAGTGCTGATGCCGCAATTGGCCATGGCCCGCGCCGGGGGTGACTCGGCCCGCTATTCGGCCATGCTCGACTGGGGCTTGCGCCTGGTGGTGCTGCTGGCGGTGCCCTGTGCCATCGCGCTGCTGGTGTTTCCGCTGCCGCTGGTGACGGTGCTTTACCACTATGGCGCCATGACTGACTTCGACGTGCAGCAGGTCACCCACGCGCTGATGGGTTGGGGCGTGGGCCTGGTCGGCATTGTGGCTATCAAGGTGCTGGCCCCGGGCTATTTCGCCAGCCAGGACACCAAAACGCCGGTCAAGGTGGCGGTGGTGGTGCTGGTTCTGACCCAGGTTTTGAATTTCTTTCTGGTTCCCATTTTTGCCCATGCCGCGCTGACCCTGTCGATTGGCATTGGCGCCATGGTCAATGCGCTATGGCTGTTGCTCGGGCTGCTTAAGCGCGGCAGCTACAAGCCCGAGCCGGGTTGGGGCCTGTTTCTGCTGCAGGTGCTGGCGGCCTGCGTTTTGCTGGGCTTGTTCCTGGTGTGGGCCAACAGCCACTTTGCCTGGACCGCATTGCGTGCCGAGAGTTTGAAGCGGATCGGCTTGCTGGCATCGATTCTGGCGGTTTCCGCACTGATTTACTTTGTGGCCCTGTGGGCTGCCGGCATGAAATTGCGCCAGTTTTTAAGACGATAGACAATAGGCCCATGAATCTGTCCCTGAACATTCCCACCCCGCTGGAGTACTTTTCTGCGCTGGTGCACAGCGATGCCGATTTCCCTTTGCTGGAAGCCGCCATCAGCCTGGCGCAGGACGAGTACCCTGACCTCAGCGTGCAACAGGTGCTGGGCGACGTGGATCAGCTGCTGGCGCGCCTGAAACGGCGTTTGCCGGAAGACGCCGGTTCGCTGCAAAGATTGCGCGCCCTGAACCAGTTCGTGTACCGCGACCTGAATTTCGGCGGCAATTTCAACAACTTCATGGACCCTGACAACAGTTACGTGCATGTGGTGCTGCGTACCCGTCTGGCCATTCCCATTTCTCTGGCGGTGATCTGGCTGGAACTGGCCCAGGGCATTGGCCTGAAGGTGCGTGGCATCAGCTTTCCGGG
>JBASJO010000507.1:0-2074 GCA_049655365.1 Rhodoferax sp.
AATGCGAACGGTATCGCTGATGTCAGTCTTGAACATGTTCTTCATGCTTCTGCGCTCCGGCCCTTCATGGCGAAAATGCCTTGCGGACGTTTCTGGATGAAGATGATGATGAACACCAGCACGGCAATCTTGGCCAGCACGGCACCCGCCCAGCCTTCCAGAAACTTGTTCAACACACCCAGCCCCAGCGCGGCATACACGGTACCCGCCAGTTGACCAACGCCGCCCAACACCACCACCATGAAGGCATCGACGATGTAGCCCTGGCCCAGATCCGGCCCGACATTGCCGACCTGGCTCAGCGCACAACCTGCCAGCCCGGCAATGCCCGAACCCAGCGCGAAGGCATAGGTGTCGATGCGTGCCGTGTTGACGCCCATGCACGAGGCAATGGGCCGGTTTTGCGTGACGCCGCGCACAAACAGTCCCAGCCGGGTCTTGCCGATGAGCCAGGCCACGGCGCCCAGCACGAAGAGGGCAAAGCCGATGATGACCAGCCGGTTGAACGGCAGCGACAAATTGCCCAGCACCTGCACGCCGCCACTCATCCACGCCGGGTTTTCGACACCCACGTTTTGCGCACCGAAGATCGTGCGCACCAGTTGCATCAGCATCAGGCTGATGCCCCAGGTGGCCAGCAGCGTCTCCAGCGGCCGGCCATACAAGAAGCGGATCACCGTGCGCTCAAGTGCCGCCCCCATCAGGGCGGAAGCCATGAAGGCCACCGGCACGGCCGCCAGCAGGTACCAGTCAAAAGCACCCGGCAGGTAACGTTGAAACAGGCCCTGCACCACGTAGGTGGCGTAGGCGCCAATCATCATCAGTTCGCCATGCGCCATGTTGATGACGCCCATGAGTCCGTAGGTGATGGCCAGGCCCAGCGCCACCAGCAGCAGGATGGAGCCAAGGCTGATGCCGCTGAACACCGCACCCAACTTGTCACCCCAGGCCAGCCGGGATTCGACCTCGCGCAGCGCCTTGCCCAGGGCCGCTTTGACCGCGCTGTCCGTCTCGGTTTGCAGGTGCGCCAACAAAATGGTTTTGGTGCCGGACTGGTTGCTGGAGCCCAACAAGGCGGCCGCTTCCAGGCGCTGCGCCTTGTCGTCACTGCCCAGCAGCGCTGCGGCACGCACCAGCGCCAGCTGGTCCTTGATCTTCGGGTTTTGCTCGGCTTTCAAGGCTTGTTCGATCAGCGCCAACTTGCTTGGGTCGGCATCGCTTTGCATCTGTTGCACCGCCGCCATGCGCAGCTTGTCGTCTTTTGAGAAAAGCTTGAGCGCCGCCAGCGCCGAGTCGATCTCGCCGCGCATGCGGTTGTTGTTGATCACGTCTTCGGCATCGTCATGCAGGGCGAGTTCGGTCCCTGATGCGGGGTCGATGCCTTTATCGTCCCTGACCATGATGGCCTTGCCGCGCACCATCTTGACCGCGTCATCGGCCAGCGCCTGCAAAAACAGCACGGTACCGGCGTCAGCCTGGGCCACGGCCTTGTTCAGGGCCTCGATGCGGGCGTCGGTCTCGCCGCTGCTGATGGCGTTGGCCTCATCCACGCTGATCGCGTGGGCGCCCGCGGCGAACGACACAATGGCAGTAAATATTAATTTTGATAGCGACATATAAGAGCCTGTAGGGTGGGCACGTTGGCAGCGCCCACACTGCAATTCCTTCGATCAACCGTCATTGCGCGCAGGGCGCGCAATGACGTCAGAGGGCCTTATTTCTTCGCTGGCTCATCCGGCTTGGAGGCGTTGCCTTCGATGTATGGGCTCCAGGGCTTGGCTTTCACCGGGCCGGGCGTCTTCCAGACCACGTTGAACTGGCCGTCGGCCTTGATCTCGCCAATGAACACCGACTTGTGCAGGTGGTGGTTCTTTTCATCCATCGTGCTCACAATGCCGCTTGGTGCCTTGAAGGTCTGGCCGGCCATGGCGGCAATCACCTTGTCGACATCGGTGGACTTGGCTTTTTCAACCGCCTGTTTCCACATGTTGATGCCGATGTAGGTGGCTTCCATCGGGTCGTTGGTCAGGGGCTTGTCCTTGTGGCCGGCGATGTTCTTGGCCTTGGCATAGGC